>NZ_JBSYOO010000001.1:0-5722 GCF_058244675.1 Candidatus Thiodiazotropha sp. AKIB8
AGAAAGCCGCTCAAGCCGTGAGTGCAAGGCGCAGCCCGCAGGTAATGGTTGTTCCCTTACCAAGGGGTGCAACGCCGCAATCGCGGCTTGAGTGGCTTCCCGCAGGGCGAGGCAGGTGATTTAAACGCAAACTGAGATTGGCCTTGTCTAAATATAGGGTTTATATGACGCACCACACTAGCTACCAATATAGCGTTTGCGCTTCGATGCCTTAACCGAGGCTATCTCAACCAGGATCATGCCATCGGTGCAACCGGCAAATTCGGGATCGATGCCAAAATCCAGAAATCTGGCTCCCCCCGGCTCACAGATATCTGTGTATTGTTTGAATAGGGTGGGAATCGTTAAATCAAACAGAGCCAATTGGTTCTTCAACTCCTGCAGATCAGCATCATAGTCTTCACCACTGAACACCTCTCCATATTCATCCCAGGTTGACTGGCTGATCTGATAAGGCATCCTGGCCTGACCCAGATACTCTTTGCCCGTGAAATAGCGTCGATAGAAGTCCACCATCAGATCCCTTGCGGGTTTAGGGTAGTGAGCACTGATACTCACCGGCCCATACATATAGCGAATTTCAGGATGGTGACGCAGATAGGCCCCCACGCCCTGCCACAGGTAGTCGAGAGCCCTTGAGCCCCAGTAGCGGGGTTGAACAAAACTTCTGCCGAGCTCAATGGATTGACGGGCATAACGATCAAAACCCTCACCGAATTTGAACAGTGAATGGGTATACAACCCTTCTCTACCCTGATTGACCAATATGGAGCCAACCTCACCTATACGATAGGAGCCGACCACTTCCAATTCTGCCTCATCCCACAACACCAGGTGACGGTAGTGCAGATCGTAATTATCGGTATCCCGGCGTTTACCGGTTCCCTCCCCGACTTTGCGGAAACTCAGTTCACGCAAGCGTCCTATCTCACGCATCAAGGCACTACCCGGCTCCCAGTTCATCAACAGGATCTGCTTACCATCCCGAGTCTGCCCCAGCACCTCCCCCTTACCCAACTCTTTTTTCAGAGCCTGCCTGGACTCAGGATGGGCAATGCTCTTCTCTGTGGTAAACACCCCTGGTTTACGTTGAGAGATGCGATAGAGATGCTTACGCACCATCTTGACCCTGGCTTTGAGGCGTATCCCCTCCACATTCAAATGTGAGAATGGAATCAGCTCTCCGACCCGAAACGCAATTGTGTTGGAGCGCTGCATAAACATCTCCTGCACCAACAGCAGCGCTGCAACCGGTTTGTAGAGCATAGAGACGCCATAGAACAGAGGAGAGTTTCGAGCATCAATGAAGATCGGCAACAGCGGTGAACTGGTACGACGTGCGAACTGCATAAAGCCGCTTTTCCAGCGCACATCCCTGACACCGTTGGGTCTTAAGCGGGAGACCTCACCTGCGGGAAAAATAATAACCAACTCCTCACGTTCCAGAGAGGCGTGAATCTGTTTAACACCCTGACGGCTGGAGCCACCGCCCATATTGTCCACCGGCAGTAAAAGATCTTTCAGCGGCTCAATGGAGGCGAGCAGGTCGTTGGCGACAACCCGGATATCGCGACGAACCCGGCTGATCATCAGAATCAGGCTCAAGGCATCCAAGGCGCCCAATGGGTGGTTGGCAACAACAATGACTCGACCACTGGAGGGGATATTCTCCAGATCCTTATTAGATACCAGATAGTCCATATCGAAGTATTCGAGGATTTTTTCGATCAGGTCGAGACCGCGCAGAGCATGATGCTCTTCTAAAAACCGATTGATCTCCCGCTCACGAAAGAGCAGACGCAAAGCTTTTAACATGGGCTTGGTCAAAAGCGATGGTTTTTTATCAAAAAATCCTGGAAAACGGTTGGTCAAGACCTGCTCAATATTCAGCACAAGTAGGCTCCTTGGGTTAAAACAGGCAGATCTTAGAGGAGATAAATGACAAGGCGTTTGCGACCTTGTGAGGATTAGGTGTCGGCGCTATGACTGTCGTGTGAATCAGATTTTTTGTTGTCTGACATTGATCAGCTTCACCACCAGCCAATCATCACTTACCCATTCATCGGCTGATATGTGATAATTGCGGTTTTTTCCGGGCTGGAAAGCCTGCACTCAGCAGAAACGTAACCCAAGATGAACAACACACCACGCAAAATTCTAGTCACCAGTGCCCTGCCCTACGCCAATGGGCCGATCCATATAGGCCATCTGGTGGAGTATATCCAGACCGATATCTGGGTGCGTTTTCAGAAAATGCGGGGACACCAGTGCTACTACGTCTGTGCCGATGATGCCCATGGTACACCGATCATGTTACGTGCCCGTCAGGAGGGCATTGAGCCGGAGACCCTGATCGCCCGCGTTGCCGAGGAGCATCAAGCAGACTTTTCCGAGTTCCGTGTTGGCTTTGACAACTACCACTCAACCCATTCGCCGGAGAATCAGGCCTGCGCCAATACTATCTATGAGCGCAACCGGGATGGCGGCCATATTGCCAAGCGAACCATCACCCAAGCCTACGATCCGGTGGAAAAGATGTTCCTTCCCGATCGATTTATCAAAGGAACCTGCCCCAAGTGTGGCGCTGAGGATCAGTATGGAGACAACTGTGAAGTCTGCGGTGCCAGTTACTCTCCCGCCGAATTGAAGAATCCGGTCTCTGCTGTATCCGGTGCGGTACCTGAACAGCGCGAGTCGGATCACTACTTCTTTAAGCTGGCCGACTTTGAAAACATGCTCAAAGAGTGGACAGGTGGCGGACATGTACAAAATGAAGTGGCCAACAAACTCGACGAGTGGTTCGAGGCTGGTCTGCAGGAGTGGGATATCTCACGCGACGCCCCCTACTTCGGTTTCGAAATCCCAGACCACCCAGGCAAATATTTCTATGTCTGGCTCGATGCGCCCATCGGCTACATGGCCAGCTTCCGCAATCTGTGTGATAAAACAGAAGGTCTCGATTTCGACAGCTACTGGCTGGAGGGCAGTGACACCGAGCTCTATCACTTCATCGGCAAGGACATCATCTATTTCCATACCCTGTTCTGGCCGGCGATGCTGCATGGCGCCGGATTCCGTACCCCCAATGCAGTCTATGCTCATGGCTTTCTGACTGTGGACGGGGCAAAGATGTCCAAGTCCCGAGGCACCTTCATCAAGGCACGCACCTATCTGGATCATCTCAATCCTGAATATCTGCGCTACTACTTTGCAGCCAAGCTGGGCTCGGGTGTGGATGATATCGACCTCAACCTGGAGGACTTTGCACAGCGGGTCAACAGCGACCTGGTAGGTAAGGTAGTCAACATCGCCAGTCGTTGCGCCGGGTTTATCAGCAAGCGTTTCGATGGCCGGTTATCAGAGCAGGTTACCGAACAGTCGTTGTTCAATGACTTTGTCTCTGCAGGTCAAACCATCGCCGATCACTATGAGAAACGGGAGTTCAGTCGTGCCGTCCGGGAGATCATGGCACTGGCAGACCGGGCCAATCAGTACATTGACGAGCAAAAACCCTGGGTAGTCGCCAAAGAAGAGGACTCTGAAGCTAAGTTACAGGCAATCTGCAGCGATGGTATCAACCTGTTCCGACTACTGATTGGATACCTGCGTCCAATTCTTCCAGGCACCGCAGAAATGGCAGAGAGTTTTCTTCAGGTCGAACCCCTGACCTGGCAACAGCTGGATACCCCGCTGACCAGTCATACCATCGGCAAGTTCAAGCCGCTGATGACCCGGGTCGACCCGAAACATATTGAAGCCATGTTAGAGCACTCAAAAGAGGATCTGGCTGCACAAGCAGAACCGAAGGCAACTCAAGCAAAAGCTGACTCAGCTTTGGCGAAGGATCCGATTGCCGACACTATTCAATTCGATGACTTCGCTAAGCTTGATCTGCGGATCGCCCGCATCGCCAAAGCAGAACATGTAGACGGAGCTGACAAACTGCTACAACTGACCCTGGATCTTGGAGGCGAGACCCGCAATGTCTTTGCAGGCATCAAATCCGCCTACGCACCAGAGGACCTGGAGGGAAAGCTCACAGTGATGGTGGCCAATCTGGCGCCACGCAAAATGCGCTTCGGGGTTTCGGAAGGGATGGTGTTGGCTGCAGGACCTGGTGGAAAGGATCTTTATATCCTCAATCCCGATGAGGGGGCGCAGCCAGGGATGCGGGTGAAGTAACCGAGGCATTGCAGCGGGAAATCGATATACATACCAGGAGTTTCAGATACCGCTGGTGAGTTTATTCATTCAGATGATAGTTAAGTGCAGCTATAGACAAACTCAATTATTACAATACGCTTGGATTTATCGATGGTTAGATTCAAATCAGGAGCTGGGGAGTTACTTTTCTTCCTTCGAATAGTACCTGTCCTGGTTCATGATTGTGGTAACTTTAATCTATTTTCTATTTATAGAGTGGGGCATGGCCCCACCCTATAGCTCAAGAATGGTTTTATTTCAGATATATGTAGACCCGATCACTACCTGGATCTCCAATGATCAAATCGTTCCTGCCGTCGTTATTGACATCTCCAGCAGTCAGAGCATTGCTATAACCTGGAATATTACTTGGAGAGTGGTAATCATCGGTAACAGATTCAAGAGGAGCAGTGATGCGGTGCAGGGCTCCTTCGAAATTCTGATATCCATGACTCCCCGCAAAGCTTTCAATTCCTGAGCTGCAACCAGGGCAGTCAATGCTTATCAGGCTTGTGCCGAAATCTCGAGCGTCTGTCCGGGTCCAGGTGTCGACATAACCATAAGATTTTGAAAAGACCAATACACTGCCCTGAGCATTGAAAGCCCCAGGCGCGCCAATTAAAATCTCATTGTAACCATCATCGGTCAGATCACCAGCATCGGCTATGGCCTCTCCACACCGCTCTCCTTCGTCCATATTACAAACGTGGGTGTCATGCAGACTCATGGACGGGCCGTCATAGATCAACACTCGACCAATGTTACCGTAACTGCCGTATGGATAGTTGGGTGCGCCAACTGCAAAGTCTCCACGGCCATCTCCATTCCAATCCTTGAGTGCGGTTACTGTATAACCATACTCTGAACCCTCGGGTCCTGTCTTCTTGGTAAGCAGCGTGTTGCTGGCCGCGCCGGAAAAGATATAGACCGCACCTTCATGTTTCTTTTCCACTTGGCTCAATGACTCATTTGGTGCGCCGACAAGATAGTCTTGGTGACCATCTCCGTTCAGATCATCAACTGTAGCCACTGCAAAACCAAACCGTGAACCAACTTCTCCCACGAAGTTTAAAAGGTAGGTTGGCTGGGTTGCCAACCTGGTCATCACCATTGCGCTTCCGTAGCCTGTTTCACTGCTGGTAGACTGACCGATCAACAAATCATCAAGCCCATCTCCATCCGCATCGCCTGCATTGTCAAGACTTACAGTCTGGTCACTGCCACCCACTCCAGTTAATAGAAATGAATTGATGGGCTGGCCAGTGATGCCAGAGTATATGTGGATTGTGACATTGCTACCGTTTGGATTTGTTTCAGCTACTGCAATATCACCAAAGGTATCGTAATTCTGATCACCAACATAGGTGATAGCATCGCCAATTATACCGTTACCGGCATTGGGGACACCCAACGTTTATTTGCAATAATAGCATTGGAAAATATCTTAATATCTTGTTGATTCATCATTGTTTTTAGTAAATGTAACTGATGGGTGTCTAGCTAGTGCGCTTTTCGCCTT
>NZ_JBSYOO010000010.1:0-93735 GCF_058244675.1 Candidatus Thiodiazotropha sp. AKIB8
GGGCAGGGCCCCACCCTACGCCCTGAATTGAACGGTAGGGTGGGGCCCTGCCCCACCAAAACGGCTTAAGTAAGTGCCATTCGGGCCTAGGGCCTGTTAACACTAATCGAATAGGCCCTAGATAAAACAGGTGAATTGGAGCCTGATTATCCTTACTTTAATTGATAGTAAACAGATCGTGGTCAGTTGAAATCTATCACATAGGTTTTTGACGGTGCCTAAACGTTGATGAAAGGTTACTGGCTTTATGGCAGAACATAGGCAGATTTCGCAATTTGACCATTTTATTCCTGTTACCACTTCAGAGATAATCTCTGCACTGGCGAAAGGTGGATTATCGCCCGATCAAATTCAGGTGATTCATAAGCTCAGGCGAATTCTTACGCTTCAATTTTCTGATAAATTAGTCCATCTGAAGCATGTTTATCAGCCCTTCAACCCGGATCGTGAGCTGGTGTCTGATGCCTCTGAGACTTGTAAACCTGCAGAGTCAATCGAGCGTATCAAAAAACTGTTAAGTGATGCGAATTACTCCGAGCTTAATCGAGAACAGATTGAATTCGCTTTAGAGCAGTCATCGCCCTATGGTCTGGATGTCAAAATTGACTTTGATAGATTTGAATACGTCAGTCTATTCTATCGGGCCAAGAGTCAGCAGTCGGCAGCGGTTCGTGACTGGAAAACCTGCTATCTGAAAAAGCGCACAGTTAATTTTATCACCTACCAAAGGATATGCCTGCTGCTCTACTATCGGGGTCACCAGGACAAAGCAGGAATTCATATAAAGTTATTCAAAGATATTTTAAAACCTGATCTAGAGATGCTTTTTCCTGACTGTAAAATCAGGATGAAAGTAGTTGATAAGTTGAAACTCGCTGTAACTGGTGGGGGCGGTACTGCAGGGGGGCTGGTAGCGACCATAGGTAAATTAACAGCGGCTGTATCACCTTGGGCGATTGTTATGGCTGTGGGAGGTTTTGCTGCACTATTATGGCGTCAGATAAATAAGGTCTTTATGCAAAGAACCCGCTACATGGCTTCACTGGCGCAAAATCTCTATTTCAATAATTTGGACAACAATATGGGGGCAGTAACCTATATTGTTGATCAGGCGCGTCAGGAAGAGATTAAAGAGACCATTCTGGCCTACGGATTGATCAATCTTCTTGCGATCAATGATAAGTCTGAACTCGATACGGCTTGCGAGCAATGGCTGACCGAAAAATTTGACTGTGTGATCGATTTCGATATCGATGATGGAATAAAAAAACTTAAAAGATTTAAATTGATAGATTCTGATAGTGGAGAGTTGAGATGTGTATCAGCTGAGCTGTTATGTGAAAACCTGGATAGGCAATGGCTTGAATATATCGAGAAACCTGAGATTAGATTTTGATGACAATTAATAGAGGTGCCCTTAACCCATGATAAATACATTCCAGGCCATACAATTATTACTACTACTAATAGGGTTGTCTTTTTTCAGTTCTGGTGCAGTTTCATTGGAAGTGAACATTACCCCGCAGATTGATGAATTTCAGATCCAACATGGCAAAAAGCTAATCACTATTCGCCGCAATCAGGATACTGAGGCGATGCTGGAATTCGATTTCGCCCGCACCTCACGTCCCTGTCCTCCCTTTTGTGCACAGCCGATGCAGGTCACTAAGGAGGTGAAAACGATTGGGGAGATAGAGCTTATTGAATTTATGAAAAATGAGCTTAGTCAAGACCATGGATTATTGATCGATGCCAGAACAACGGATTGGCATGAGCGCGGCACAATACCTGGCTCAATTAATATTCCCTACACACAACTCAACCCAGATCAGGGTGCAGACGAAATAACACTCGAGGATTCGCTGTCGAGATTAGGTGGAAAATTGGTTAATGAAAAATGGGATTTCAGTCAGGCAAAGTTGCTCGTTCTCTGGTGCAATGGACCATGGTGTGGACAGTCCCCGACAGCGATCAAAGGACTACTCAGTATAGGCTATCCTCATCAGAAGCTTCTCTACTATCGTGGCGGCATGCAGCTCTGGAGGATCTTTGGACTACCCGTTGTCTCAGCGGAAGGTGATTTGCTGGATGAGTGATGGTTTGATGCTCCATATTCAGTAGTCAAGGAGGTTGTTTAGGATAAAAAACCGGGAAATATAGAATCAGCTTGTTACTGCCGAATCTATTTTGTTACAAGATATTTTCAATTGTTCACTTGACTCTTGACGTTATCACTCCATACTCTTAAAAAAAGCTGTTTATCATATATTTACGTGAAATATTATAGTCGTTTACTTCTGCCTTCCCTGATACTTTTTTGCATTGCGCTGTCCGTTTTCGCAGAGACAGCCAGTTCTGATGCTGTATCGGTGAAAGGAACCAAGCTTTCAGCTGACAATCATCCTCTGCCAAGTAGTGCGCTGGAGGATGAATATTGGCAGTGGCTTACTCAACTGGCTGACGAACTGGACAAGATGATATCCCGTCAGCCAACTCTCCGATCAACGAGAAATCTCTTGAAAACCGATTGTGAAAGGTCTCAATCGGTTAACTATCGAGAGCAAGCGCTCTTGGCAGAAGCTGATCTGGCAAGAAAGGATCTTGGCCTCTATTTTGATGCTGGGGTAACTGATGAATGGGACTCAGAATTCGAATCAGAAGATAGTCAGCGGGCCTATGTCGGCTTGACGTGGCGAGTGCTCGAAGATGGCTATCGAGAGCAGCGGCACCGTGCTAATTTGGCTGAAGCCCGAGCAGAATCAGAAGTACTTCAGTCAAAGTTAGATCTGCGGAAATCACTTGAAACCTGTCGATATGATGCAACAAGGGATAGTTTTGCCCCTGTATGGCTGCCACTGCTGACCCTCAAGGAGTCTTTTCTGAGTAAGCTCTATGAGCTGCAAAAAGAGAGCTACTTGATGGGGGGAATATATTTAGATGATCTTCTCGACAGTCAAAGGGAGCTGAAATCGATACTTGAGCACTATCGCATGCTGCAGCATGGATTGGCGCAGCAAAATGATAGAATTGAGCCTGGAATGCCCCCGCTATTGGATCTGGATATGGCAGAAATTCGTCAACGAATTCAGGATGATCCTGAGCGGGAGAGGCTTTTGAATCTAAAACACTCTATTTTAGATCAACAGAGCATCTCCAATGACGATAAGCGTTTGCGTTTTTATCTTCGATATAACGTGCATGAGGATAGCCGCGAAAATGGTCCAACTGTTGGTGCAGCCTTCTCCATGCCACTTGCAGCTGGTCGTTATTCAGAGTCAATTGTGGATCTGCATAAAAAAGGTATTCAGCAGGAGATAGAAGATGGAGAGCGAAAAAGACTCAGACGAAGTGAGCTTGCCTATAGTGAATTGTTGGAGCAGCGTGAGCGCGTAGTAAAACAGAATTACCGCTATCTGGCAGCCTATGAACAGCTCAGGCGTACGATTGGAAGGCATCAATGGGTGGCTGGATCAGGAGAGTTTACACATGCTGTGACGAGGATGACTACCCTGATCGAAAGTGCCGTGGAACTCATGCGTGCTGTAGAAGAGATGTATAGACGGGTACATCGGGTGTTTGTCCGGGGGGGTATCTCCTACAGTCCTGAATTGGTAACACTTACGCCGCTACAAAATAGCACTTATCGGGCTAGAGAAGGGGGTAGGGCGGTATATATTTGGTCTGCCAGTTTTAACCGCTTTCCGAATGGATTGATTCAGGAATTTATACGTGCAAAAGGTATTAACGAGGTTATTCTGAGTGGCAGTGAGCAGATTCAAGATAAGAAGCTATCAGGGTTCCTGAGGGTATCAGAACAGAAAGGGGTTAAGGTTCAGCTGTTGCTTGGTGACAATAGCTGGCTTACCAAATCCAAGCAAAAAGCACTACTGGTCAGGTTGGGACGATTGATTGAGCGCAGTGGGCATCTACACATTGATGTTGAACCTCATACACTCGATGATTTTAAACAGAAGCGACGGACCTATCTGGAGAGCTACCAGCAACTGATTTCTGCGATTTCAAGTCGGCTTGGTAAACAGGGGCAAATCTCAGTATCAGTGCCGTTACATTGGGATCCGCAGGACTACCGGCACCTCAATACTACAGTTGATCGTATCTATCTGATGGCTTATGAGATCAGACGGGTTGATACCTTGCAGCGTAGATTGGCTGAGGTTCTCCCTCATCTCTCACTCGAAAAAGTTGTCATTGCATTGCGGCCTGAGGATTTTATGAATGAAGTTGAACTTGAGTCTGTGATAGAGCAACTCTCGAAAAAATTTGGCGTGGAGCACTTTGCGCTACATGATATTGACAGTTATCTAGAACTCAGCGATGGGCAGTAGATGAGAATAAGAAACAAAAAAAGCTTTGTTGTAGTAGGGCCGGAAGGTAAAGCACCCAAGTCGATATGGTCAAAGTTAACCCATGTGGTCTACCTTCTATTCCTTATTCTGCTAGCTACATATTTAATCTATTTCGTCTTTTACCGCTTCACTGCATTCGAATTGCAAGGTCAGGTAAGTGTAGAAAGGGTAAGAATCAGTGCTTTGCAGGGTGGACGTATAACTTTGCTCAATATTCAAGCTGGGGAGCATGTAAAGTCTGGAGATCAGATAGTAATATTAGAAACCAATGAAACATGCACTGTAAAGTCAGATAAAACATTACGCAAATTGAAACAGTCCATTGCATTAGATCAGCAACGTCTGAAACTCCTTAACAGTAGAAGAGATATTGTGGCGACTAGAAAGCAGGGTTTGCTGGATGAACGCAGACTTGGCAGGGTGTTGGAACTTGAACGCCGGAAATTGACTGAAACGCAGTCACTACAACGTGACCTGGATGATTTGGATATGAAGATCCAGGTTATTACTGAGGAGATAAAACTGCAGCAATTTGAACTTCAACAGCAATCACAAATAGAAGACGAGACAGGTGATTGTGGATTGGAAAGAATTGTAGCACCAGTTGATGGAGTAGTGGTGGCAGTCAATCAGCACCTGTATGAGGTCATCAATCGAAAAGATACTATTCTGACATTAATGCCGGACAAACCAGAAGTATGGGTCGAGGCCTTTTCTAAAAAAGATGAACGTTTGCCCAATCTATCCGGACAGACTGTAGCTGTCAGATTGCCAAACAATGAGATCACGCAAGGAAAAGTTTCGAGTCTTCACGCTGCTGCATATCCATTCCCTGAAAGGGAATATGATATCTACACTCCTGAAGCGAGTTCACTAAGTCTAAAGATTATACCGATCAACAATGAGACAGCTGTAGAGTGGATTAAATTCGATAGAATGGCTGTAACGGTAGAGGGCGAGCGATGAATAGAGGACTCTTGATTTCGGCTGATGAAAACCCGCTACGCTTACCCCTCTCGAATAGCGCAGAAGAATCTAATTGGCGTGGCTTGGATGCTGGCGCGGATGTTGATTATTTCCTCATTGATACACCAAATGAAGATCAAGCAAAAAAAATAATTAATTTGGTGAGGCATAAGTTGCTTCCGGCAGTCTATCTTAAACCGATTGTATTAGTCAGTGTTTGGGGAGATCTGCCAAAATCATTGCAGGATCAATCTGATTTTGTCATTAGCCGACAGCAGATGAAGCGTGAATTGCCAGCAACCCTGTTGGATGAGATTGAGGCTCTTAATCGGCGTATCAACAGTCTGCAAGAGCAGAAATTAAGAGCTGATACCAACCTGGCGTTACGGCTTCTTCGCTACCTATATACAAGGGATAGGGAGATTGAGCCAATCCCTTCGATTCATAGTCGAGGAGGATTTACCTATCCAGGATTAGAGAGTCTGTTTGGCGTAAATGATCTGAGTATGTGGCAGACTATTGAATTTCTATCTGCTCAACATCTGATTCAGACTCGATTCATTACTCGAACACATCAGTGTGCGAGTTGTGGCTGTGCTTTTTTGAACTTTAAGGAGACTTGTCCTCAGTGCCAATCAGAAGAGCTTGATTCAGATGATTTGGTTCATCATTTTCGCTGTGGGTATACAGCAGAATTGGCAGATTTCAAACAACAGGAAAAGCTGGTCTGTCCTAAATGTGATCAGAGCTTGAGGCATATTGGCGTCGATTACGATAAGCCTTCGGTAATGTATCATTGCAGAGGTTGTGATCATCGTTTTCAAGAGCCGGAAATTGCAACCACATGTTATGATTGCCATCGTACTGCACCACCCGAACATCAGATCCACCGCAATATAGATGCCTTTAAATTGAGCATGCTGGGAGTTAATGCTGCCCTGTTTGGTATCGACTCACTTTTTGCTTCGATACTAGAGCGTAAGCTACAGTTGCTTCCGCTTGATCTATTTGAACGATTTATATCTGTTGAGAAGGCGCGGATTATCCGTTACAAGCTTTCAAATTCAAGCTTGCTGCTTATTGATATCAAAGGACTTGAAGAGATCTACCTGAAGCTGGGCGAGCGTACCAGCGAGGTCTACGAGGAACTTGCGAATCTATTTTATGCCATGTTGCGTAATTCAGACCTTATCAGTAGTCGAAACGAATCGCTATTTCTCATGCTGTTAACCGAAACGTCTCCTGATGATGCGAAAATTGTACAACAGAGGTTAAGGCAGGGTGTGTCAGAACTGCTTAAGGCCAGTTTGGGAACAACTCCTGAGATTATCTCGAATATTACCAGTGTAGACGACTCTTTAGACCTGACAGAGTTTATGGAAAAGTTTTTAAACGAAAACCATGCTGAATGATACTTTCGACTTTGTAACTGGTTTGAGTACAGGGCAGTTGATCGCCTATTTCTGGCCCTTCTTTCTATTCGACCTTACACGTTATGTATTGTTTGATGTTCTTATACTGACGCTATATTTACCAAGAAGAAAGCGTAACAAGCAGAGAAGGGCAGAAGCAAGGAGACTGCTTTTCCATGAGAAGCCTCTGGTCTCGGTGATCGCTCCTGGAAAGAATGAAGGTAAGCATATCCCAAGTTTAGCTGAATCGCTGACCAGGCAGACCTATAAAAATCTTGAGATAGTAATAGTAGATGATGGATCTGATGATGATACTGAAATTATCTGCAGAAAATTGCTCAAGGATGGAAAAATAGATCAATTTATCCGTAATGATGTGCGTGGTGGGAAGGCATCAGCTGCTAATACAGCACTATATTACTCAACGGGTAAATATGTAATCCATCTTGATGCGGATTCTGAACTTCGTTTCGACTCAATCGAAACAATCCTCCTGCCTTTCTATCAGGATTCCAAGATCGCAGCAGTAGGCGGTGATATCCGTGTCGCCAATCTTAACGATACAATGGCGACCAGAACCCAGGCAATTGAGTACTTCAAAGGGATATCTACTGGGCGAACGGTCTCTTCAATGCTGGGTATCTTGCGCATAGTCGCCGGTGCCTATGGTGCTTTTCGCAGGGATGTTCTAGATCGGCTTGGTGGCTGGGATGTCGGTCCTGGACTGGATGGCGATATCACCATGAAAATACGTAAGCTTGGCCTGAAAGTGGTTCATGAACCCCATGCAGTCTGTTATACGAATGTGCCAACCAGTTTTCGTAAACTGGCGAAACAGAGATTTCGCTGGGACAGGTCCATGGTGCGTTTTCGTGCAAGAAAACATTTTGATGTTTTGCTGCCAACATCGAATTTCATGTTGAGTAATTTCATTGCAACAGCTGAAAACCTGTTTTATAACCTATTTCTCAACTTCAAATGGTGGTTCTATCTTGCACAAGTAATATTTTTCTATGGTGCAATGCTCCACAATATCATAATAGTTAATTATTTACTCTACACCCTCGCAAATCTGGCAGAGTTCATGGTTGCTGTGGTATTGCTCAGAAAGACACTGCGCAAGCAGGATTTGTTACTATTTCTCTATCTGCCATTGATGCCACTCTACACTGGCTTATATCTAAGGATCGTTAGAACTTATGCCTACATTATGGAGTTTATACATAGATCATCCTACGCAGATCAATGGAATCCATGGAAAGTATCAAAGGTTGTCAAAAAAGATCGGCTTTAATATGTCTATATTTTCGAGATATCATCGACTCCCTAAGTAAAAAAACCGGGGCGTGCCTGCTGCCCCGATTCCTGTTGATACTCGTTATTTGTATCGTCTATCTCATCTTGCCACTCTTCGATTGCACTATCTGTTAAACGTCTTGCCTGAACACGTGTTCCTGTTTTTGACTTTATATGTACCCCTCCTTTTCGCAGTAAAGGAGATTGGGCGACATGATTGCGTATAGGTCTATTCCGTTTTGGCATGGTAATTCTCCTTACAAGGCCAGTTTGTACCACTCAACCTGTTTTAGGTTACGTTTTTTTCGTTTAAAACCACGATCTGTCTTGATGAACTCAGGGTCTTCATTGGTGATTTGAAAGCAGAACTTCCTCGGAAGATCGGAGTAGATCGAACGAGGTGGAGATCCACCAAAGACCTGCTTTATTCTCTGCCCAGTTTCATGGGTATGGTAGTAGATTTTTCTGATCCCCAACTCTGTATAGATGAAGCGTATTGCAGCTGTCAGCATGGCTTCAGACCAGATGTTGTAAAATGGTTCTAGAACCTTCTCAGCATAGGTAATAAAGGCTTCCTGTTTACAATTACACCACTCTAAATGCCAGGGTGTAGATCCGATTTTGATACCCTTTAAGCAGTGCAATACCGACCGCACCCAATCACTCTGTATCTCTTCTATCAAGGCTTCGTTACTGCCTAAATCAAAGTCAATTCTTGCCCAGGCCAGAGTGTCACGGTATAGAGTGCGCTTGTTTCTATCCATAACCGGATGACCATTGTAGTTAAAGATATAGTCATCATCTGGTTTAACAAGACGGTGATAGGCTCGATTGTGCTTTTCTGAAAAATTTAGCTGAAGTACCAGGTTGCAGCCTTTACGAGTTGTTTGGTAGTCCCATCGATTACTATTGCCCCAGCGGTCGACTGTCAATACAAAGGGTTGACTGGTCTCTTTCCAGGTATGCTCAAATAGTTCTGGTGTCAGTTTGCCATGTCCATGGTGTGATAGCAGCGATTTAATATCTGGTTGGTTTAACAGATGCTGAAATTGTGACTGCTTGATTGCATTGACGCTGCACTGCTCCTTAGTGGCGCAGAAAAGCAGAAAAAAAGCATACTGACCCTTGAAGTAGTGAAACAGTGTGCGTTCTTCTGACAGGCAGGCAATAACTTCATCTAGTATCTCTTTCCTCATGACAATATCCTTTCTTGAAATCTGTTCGTTCTGCTCTATATTTTTTGTCTTCTTTAACTTTTCTCGTAAACATAATTGTTCTCCTGTGGTTTAAATCTATTGCTAACCTTTAATACAGATAATCTGTTTCAGTGTGTGTACTACATCAACCAGATCGTTCTGATTTTGCATAACAGTTTCGATGTTTTTATAAGCATCAGGGATTTCATCTATGATTCCCTTGTCTTTGCGGCATTCAACCCCTTCAGTTTGGTTGACTACGTCCTGCTCAACAAATTTTCGTTTGGCTGCACTACGACTCATTTTCCTTCCTGCACCATGTGAGCAGGAGCAAAATGACTGCGGATTGCCCTTGCCCCGGACTATAAACGACTTGGCGCCCATGCTGCCTGGTATGATGCCTAATTCATCTATACACAATTCGATAAAGTGATTACCGCCACCCAAAGTGCCAATTTGTCTAACCCAGGTTTGATAAGGTCTCTTCTGTAGAGAATAGATCTTTTTGTGCTTATTAATGATCCTGTCCAGCCCCCCGGAAAGGGCGCGGATAGTCGACTGACGTACACGATCAGATTTATGCATGTTAAAACCAACTGGAATTGATTCTTCAATCCCCAATCTTATGGCTCTCAGATTGTCAGGTAGATCCTTGGCCTTAATCGATAGGCGTATAGCATTCATGCCACAGCCAATATCTACACCAACTGCCGCAGGAATAATTGCTCCCTTTGTCGGTATTACTGAGCCAACAGTGGCCCCTTTTCCATAATGCACATCAGGCATAGCAGCAACATGGTTATGTACAAAGGGCAGCTGTGCAATGTTGTAGAGCTGTTGCATGGCTTCAGCTTCCACTTCGTCTGTATAGATCTTTACCGGAACTCTGCCTTTACTGATTGTTCGTTTAATAGGCATCGTCGTTAACCTCGTCTGATACCGCAACTACTTGGAATTTGAGTGCAGGTACACGTTTTCTGGCAAGAATACGCGGATCAATGCCATCTTCAGAGTCAAGTTTGCTGCATAGTTTGTTGGCTTCAATAAGCCACTGTTTTGATCTCTTCATTGTTAATTCCTACACTATGGCGTGAAAATGGAATTGCATAGGGCGCAATAATCCACAGCCGCCAGTAGATGTCAGCGTAAAATATTCAGTGCTATGTAGGAGCCCGGTCCAAGCGACCGGATGAAGTTACCGGAAGGTAATGGACACGAGGCTCATGAGTAGTTGAAATAGATTCATTCATTGCCTCCTGAAAATTGAAAGTTGAAAAGATGGAGCGGGACTCTACGATATGGATATATCTCTGTCAATAAATATTTATACTTGCTTCTAAATAGTTGCTCCGCAGCTACTCTTATGAATACAGAGGTGCCCTTAACACTGTGGCTGAATAGCTCAACAAGGTATTTAATTGATATTGTTACTACTGTCATAAACGGAGTCATCGTCTTATCTAAAGCACCAGAATTGACGGGCAGGGTACTACGCCACTCCAAAGCTTTTTGTGATTAAACAGATCTGTGTTGTCGGATTTAGTACGTCCTAACAAGGTAGTGCACGCACAGGTTTCGTGCGCAGGCGCCCCTTGATAGTGCGTCTCTTCCGGAATTACCAGATTATTCTGACAGGTATTGTGATCTTTTTCGCCGCTAAGGTCAGGCAAACAGCGGTAAATAGCCCACATACCCCCCATTCAACCACACCCCGTGTGCGACAATAGATATTATCTATTTTGTGGCATAAAAACTGCTCTGTTTAATTATCAACGTGAGATTAGTCATGAGCGCCCGCCATTCAATGCTTCGCTCCAAGCTGTCATATCAATCGCTCGCGTTTAATAATTTATACCATCAATCTTACGGACGCGGTGCACCGTTTTCCGGTAGATAAACGATAATTGAGGAAACAATATGAGCCAGAGTGCAGCACGTTCCCATGCGGTTTTTGAAATCACTACAGGCGCACCGATATCAGTTAAAAAACCAGAGTCTTTGGAGAGTATCTGGGCCAGTGATGTCTTTACATTAATCAAAATGGAAGACGCCTTGTCGAAGTCCGCTTTCAAGGCAATGAAGAAAACTATGGAAACAGGTGATTCACTTGCACCTGAGGTTGCTGATGATGTGGCGGCTGCAATGAAGACTTGGGCACTATCCAAAGGTGCTGATTACTTTGCACATGTGTTTTATCCACTTACTGGTGCTTCAGCAGAAAAGCACGATAGTTTCATCGTCACTGACGCAAGTGGTAAAGCAATAACAGAATTCAATGGCAGTCTGCTGACTAAGGGTGAACCTGATGGCTCCTCATTTCCAAATGGTGGTATCCGTCAAACCAATGCAGCGCGCGGCTATACCTTTTGGGATCCAACCAGTCCCGCATTTATTCTTGATACAGAGAATGGTGCCACACTCTGTATTCCTTCGGTTTTTGTCTCCTGGACCGGTGAAGCGCTAGATAAAAAAGTACCTCTGCTACGTTCCAATGCAGCCGTTAATGAGGCCGGAACCAAGTTACTCAAATTGATGGGTGAGAGTGAAGTGGCACCCCTTAATTCAAGTTGTGGTGCAGAGCAGGAGTACTTCCTGGTTGATGCAAAATTTGCAAACCTTCGGCCTGATCTGCTGTTGGCCGGTCGCACACTTTTCGGTGCCCCTTCGCCTAAGGGGCAGGAGTTTGATGACCACTATTTTGGTGCGATTCCAGAGCGTGTGCAGGTCTACATGGAGGATGTCGAGGAGTCACTCTACCGACTCGGTATTCCTGCCAAGACCCGACATAATGAGGTCGCTCCTGGTCAATTCGAAATCGCTCCCTATTTCGAGGCGGCCAACGTGGCGGCGGATCATCAACAGATGTTAATGACTGTACTTAAAAATATCGCCAAGAAACATGGCTTTGTATGTCTGCTGCATGAAAAACCCTTCGCAGGTATCAATGGTTCAGGTAAACATGTTAACTGGTCGATCGGAAATGCTACCCAGGGCAATTTACTCGATCCTGGTGACACCCCACATGAGAACCTTAACTTTCTTCTGTTTTGTGGTGCGGTCATCCGTGGTGTTCATCAATTTGGGCCGCTGCTACGTGCTGTTATCGCATCGGCCGGTAATGACCATCGTCTGGGTGCTAACGAGGCCCCTCCTGCTATCCTCTCTGTCTATCTTGGCACAGAGATAGAGCAGATTTTTGAACAGATTAAAGAGGGTAAGCTCGATGGGATAGGTGCCAGCGGTATAATGGATCTCGGTTTGTCACAGATCATCCCGTTTGCAAAGGACTCGGGGGATAGAAATCGCACCTCACCTTTTGCATTCACTGGAAATCGATTTGAGTTCCGCGCTGTTGGTTCGAACCAGTCTGTCTCTGGTCCGTTGATTGCAATGAACACCATCCTCGCTGATTCACTAAACTGGATGTCCGAGAAACTGGAGGCGGAACTTGCCAAAGGTTCCGAGCAGCCAGCTGCTGTAATTGCAGTTTTGAAGATGTTAATAAACGAACACAGTGTGGTTATTTTTGGTGGTGATGGCTACTCAGCTGAGTGGCACAAGGCTGCTGTCGAAGAGCGTGGACTTTTGAATCTCCCTACAACGGCAGATGCTTTACCCTACCTCTGCGATGATGATGTCAAAGCGCTGTTTGAGCGCACGAATGTATTGTCTCCGGTGGAGCTTCAGAGTCGTTACGAGGTCTATACCGAAATTTATATCATGTCGATTGCAGTTGAGGCCAAGCTGGTTGTTGAGATGGCCAAGACAATCATCTATCCAGCTGCAATGCGCTACCTGGCAGAGCTTGCTGATACAGATGCAGCAATAGGTGCTATGGGTATTGAGCTGGATCGATCGGTAGCCAAGAAAACAGCTGAAAGTGCCAATGCCATGATTGCGAAAGTTGCAGAGTTAAGCGAGGTCTGTAGCCGCGAGGAGTTTGCATCTACCGATGAGCATATGCAGTTTTGTGCAATGACGATTCGTCCACTTATGGACGAGGTACGCTTGTACGCGGATTCACTTGAAGCTGAACTCGCTGACGAACAGTGGCCATTGCCGAAGTATCGCGAGATGCTTTTCATCAAGTAAGACAGCATCAATGTGATATTGAGAGTGGCGGGATTCTCTCTTTAAAGATCCCGCCACTTGCATATTGCCACTGTCAATATTTCTTTGGGTGAAGTTTAGTAGCTTGGCGAAATACAACTTGGATTCAGTGATCAGAGTAGCTGGAAGAGGGGAATAACAGTCAGCTGGTCTGGCTTTTATTCCATCAGAGGTTAACTTGGTATTGATTGATTGTGACACGGAAATACCGTCTTATGAAAGGGGTAGTAGTTCTGGGATTTATAAGCATATCCTTTAATTAGGCATGAAAATTCTTTATGATGTTCACTAGTCACGTTGCTGTCGCCCCTAAAATTGCCAGGCAGAAACGAATCAAAGCCTTTCTCCTGAACAATGAAAACGACCTGATAATATAAAATATTTGTCGCCTGGAAGACGATGCGCTGCTCACCATCAATCTCCTTTTCGCATGGCTTAAGTCATCGCGCTGAGTCGAGCTTAACCTCTGGCAATACGGCTAACACCGTAACTGCTATGTCATCCCCCGTGGCCATCAGAATCACGATTTTACTGATACTCTTGCTGAACGCTGTCAATTCATTTGCAGTGGAGCTGGAGGTTTCACCTGAGCGTTCCACCAGTGGCACCTTTAATCTCAGCTGGAAGGGGGAGGTGGGGGAGAGCTACCGTCTGTTCCAGGTCGATAGGGGTGATCAGTCTGATTTGATCTATCAAGGTGTGGATACCGCGCGAGTTATGACCGGCTTGCCCGATGGTGACTATACCTATCGGGTAGAGGCGGCGTCAGGCAGCAGCGAGCCACGTAAAGTCACAGTTGCTCACCATAGCCTGGTTCGAGCCTTCAGCTTCTTCGGCGTTGGCCTGGTGGTCTTTATTGCTACAGTGATTATGATTGTTCGCGGCAGCAAGGGGCACTAAGCATGGAGAGTGAGTTACGCATCAACTTCGAACGCTTGAAGCAGAATCTGGACGACCTTTCCAATATCGGTCGGGAAAAGGATCACGGCATCTACCGCATGGCCTTCAGTGATGGGGATATGGAGGCAAGGCGCTGGCTCTCGCAACAGATCGAGTCTGCCGGTCTGAGTCTCTACCAGGATGGTGCCGCCAATCTGGGGGCACGTCTCAACTGGACTGATGACCGACCGGTGGTAATGACCGGCTCACACATCGATACAGTCCCCGGAGCTGGCCACCTGGACGGCGCACTGGGTGTTATCTGTGGTCTTGAAGCTCTGCGGGTTCTGCATGAACAGAATGTTTCACTAAGCAGCCCAGTTGAGCTGGTCGCCTTTTCCGATGAGGAGGGGCGGTTTGGAGGTCTACTTGGTTCCCAGTCTCTGTGTGGCCTGTTGACACCGGAAGCGATCCTCGCAGCTGAGGATCTGAATGGGATACGCCTTACCGAGGCTATGCAGCAGCAGGGGCTGAATGCTATGGATGCACTCTCCGCCCAGCGCGATCCCGGCAGCATAAAGGCATTTCTGGAATTACATATCGAACAGGGGCCGGTACTTGACCGTCAAGGCATGCAGATTGGTGCGGTTGATGCTATCACCGGACTCTTTAAATGGAATGTGCGCCTGATCGGCACCGCCAACCACGCAGGTACCACCCCAATGGAGATGCGCCAAGACGCCTTCCAGGGGCTGGCCGAGTTTGCCAGTCAAGTCGACCGGGTACTGGAAGAGCACGGCTCGCCCCGTAGCAGAACCACTATCGGCCGTGTCGAACTCTTCCCCGGTGCTGCCAATGTTGTACCTGGCATCGCCGAGTTCTCGCTTGAGGTCAGGGATACCGATCAGCAGGTGCTCGAAGCCTTGGCTGATGCTTACCGCCGGGCTCTCTCGGCCATAGCTCGCCGTCGTGACCTGATGTTTGAATTCGAAGTTCTTAGCACTATTGAACCCATACAGTGCCACAGTAGCGTGATAACTGCCGTGGAAACCTCAGCCCGGGATCTTGGTCTGGAGAGTCATCGTATGCCCAGTGGCGCGGTGCATGACACCCAGATTATGGCCTCCATGGCACCAGCAGGTATGGTTTTCGTGCCGAGCAAGGAGGGGCGAAGCCACTCCCCGGCAGAGTGGACGGCCTGGAAAGATATTGAAGCCGGCGCTAACACCTTGCTTAACGCTTTGGCCCGGCTAGCAGCCTGAAAAAACTAAGATAAGAAGTAATGCCCATGATGCAAAAAGATAAACTGGCAGAATCGATTGAGACAGGCGGTGAGTTTGTCAATCTCGATCCCTTACGCAATACCTATCGGGAGGCGATCACTGAAACTCCCGCAATAAAAAGTTCTCTGCGCCATGCTGACACCGCGCTGCTCTGTATCGATATGCAGTATCTCGATGCAGCGCCTGGCTACGGGGTTTTTGCCGATGCCGCTGCTTCCGGGGTGCCGCTGGAGGCCCAGGAGTACTATTTTGATCGGCTTAAGTACACTGTATTGCCCAGCGTCAACAGACTACAGGAGGCATTTCGCAGATTCGATCTGGAGGTGATCCATACCCGCATTCAATCTCACACCTCTGATGGACGTGATCGCAGTGCAGGCCACAAACGACTCGGCCTGCATGCAGCTCCAGGTTCCAAAGAGGCTGAGTTTCTTGAAGACGTGGCTCCCCAGGGGGATGAGATTATTATCAATAAGACAGCCTCAGGTGTCTTCAATTCCACCAATATCGAGTACATCCTGCGTAACATGCATATCACCGGTCTGTATGTTACCGGTGTCTACTCCAATGAGTGTGTCTCCACGGCCATCCGTGATGCATGCGATCTCGGCTTCCATGTCACTTTGATCTCTGACGGCTGTGCCACTGTGACCCCGGAGCTGCAGAAGGCGACTATCACCACCATGAAAGATCGCTATGCCAGGGTGCTCAATGCCAATGAGGCCATTGCCGAATTAGAAACACTATTTGAGTCGCGTAAAGCGTTGTGAACAGCGTCAACTCCGCCATTCTATCCCCCTCTACCGGCTGGTTTATTCTTGCGGTCTTCAGTCTGCTATGGGTAGCGCTTGGATGGTGGTTCGGTCGTGGCAACAAAGATCTGGAAGGCTATATGCTGGCCGGGCGAAAAGTTGGCATGGCGCTGGGTACCGCCACCGCCATGGCTACCTGGGTCACCAGCAACACCACGATGGCAGCGCCGCAATTGGCTCTGCAGATGGGTATTTGGGGCATGATAGGTTACTCCCTGGGTTCTGTCGGCCTGTTGCTCTTCGCACCTTTGGCGCGTCGTATTCGCCAGCTGATGCCTGGCGGTTTTACCAGCGGTGACTTTATCCGCCTTCGCTATGGCAAGACTGCCTGGCGGGTGTTCCTCGCCATCTCTCTTTTTTACGCCTTGGGTTGGCTCATCTCCATGGGCATGGCCGGTGGTGTTCTGATCCATGCCCTCACTGGCATCGACTACCAGTTTGGAATGAGCGTGATCGTGCTCATCTGTGTGCTCTATACACTGCTTGGAGGACTGCGAGCAGTCATCGGCACAGATTTCCTGCAGACCCTGATTATTCTGGTCGGTATCGTGGTGCTGGCCTGGCTGGCGATCGATAAGATCGGCTTCGAGACCATGCACACGGCCCTTGAAAAGGAGCGCCCTGAGCTGCTCAACCTGCTGATGCCTGCGGCGATCATGTTCCTCTTCAATAACCTGCTTTTCGGCGTTGGTGAGATCTTCCACTCCAACGTCTGGTGGAGCCGCGCTTTCGCCTTTCGTGAGGGGGTGGGTTTCAAGGCCTATCTGGTTGCTGGTCTCTTCTGGGCTCCGATACCGATCGTCGCTGGATTTATCGCACTGAGTGCGCCAGCCCTGAATCTGAACATACCTGCTGCCGATATGGTTGGCCCTATGGTAGCCGCAGAATTGCTTGGCACCGGTGGTGCGATACTGGTCTTTATCGTCGTCTTTGCTGCGCTCGCGTCGAGTCTTGACTCGCTGTTGGCAGCTACCTCCGATCTGATCCTCACCGACATATACAAGGGACATTTCAAACCCGATGCCGATCCGGAGATGCTGGCCCGTGCAGCACGCTGGGTGATCATCGGTCTGGGTATCGCCACCTGGCTGGTCTGCCTGCCAAGGCTGACTACATTGGCGGCTCTACTCCATTTCACCGGAGCTTTTGTGGCGAGTACCATCTGGCCAATCGCTACCGGTCTCTTCTGGTCCAGAGCCAATGCGACCGGTGCCACTCTGGCCATGGTGCTTGGTACTGCTGCCGGACTCACTGCCTATTTCCAGGTCGGTTTCTATGTGGCTGCGCTGGTCTCTGCCGCTGTCTCCATGAGCGTCGTATTGATTGCGACCTGGAGTAGGCCGGCGGACTTTGACTGGCAGGATCTTGATCCCGACAAACTCACCGCAAGACAGGAGTCAGGTGTATGACTGCATCCGTCACTTTTCTCTCTATCCTGGTAGGCGGCGCTACTTTCATCGCAGCGCTGATTCCATTCATTTTGATCGCGCTCTGGCTCTTGGACCTGCGTCGTGGGAGGCTGTGGTGAATAGTTATCTCGACCCTCGCCTGAAAGATCCTATCGAAGAGGATACACTCGATAGACAAGGCTTTGAGCGCCCCCATGAACTGATGCAGGTGGTGGAGGAGGATCTGTTACCACTCCTGGAACTGGCCCACAGACCAGTGATCTCATCGCGTCAGTTCAACCGGGAGCAGTTGATCCAACTCTGC
This sequence comes from Candidatus Thiodiazotropha sp. AKIB8, assembly GCF_058244675.1. Lineage (NCBI taxonomy): Bacteria > Pseudomonadati > Pseudomonadota > Gammaproteobacteria > Chromatiales > Sedimenticolaceae > Candidatus Thiodiazotropha > Candidatus Thiodiazotropha sp. AKIB8. The sequence goes on from NZ_JBSYOO010000010.1 coordinate 18,035, forward strand.
CGCTTGGCCGCGCGCTTTGAGACCCAGCCTTCAATTATCAGCCGGCCACTCACCGGGAAGATTCTGATCAGTGCTTTCTATGAACCCAGTACCCGCACTCGTCTCTCGTTCGAGAGTGCCTGGCACCGATTGGGGGGGGATATTATGTCGATCACCGATCCCGCCTCTACTGGTATTGCCAAGGGTGAATCACTCTTTGATGTGGGTGAGATGCTGAATCATTACGGCGATATGGTGGTACTGCGTGACAGCAATCAAGATGCTGTGTATGAGATGCTTGAAGCGCTACGAATTCCTATCATCAATGCTGGAAACGGCCTGGATGAGCACCCCACCCAAGCCATGGCCGATATCTACGCCCTTCTCAAATGGAAGCCTGAGCTGGTAGCCAGGGAGTCCAGTTGTCGTGTACGTATTGGTATCATCGGTGTCCCCAGCCGGATGCGTACAGTACGCAGTTTGCTGATCTACCTGTCGCAGTTTTCACAGGGCATCGATGAGGTAGTGATCATCGCTGAGGGCAATAGTGACAGTGAGATGTTTGATCCCAGTCAGCGGGAAGAGTTGGAGGCATCTGGACTGAAACTCAGTGTCACCGACGACATGCAGAGTGTGCTTCCTGAGCTTGACGTGGTCTATATCAATGCCATTGCCTGGACTGGTGACAGCTACGAATCCCACGGCACAAAGTACACTTTGAATGCCGACTCCAACTTCAAATCCGACGCTATTATTTTGCATCCTCTTGCACGTGGTGCTGAGTTGGATCGTAGTTTGGACGACACAGCGCACAACTGGTACTTCGCCCAGGCACGTGGTGCTGTCTTCATTCGCATGGCCTTGCTTTCGACCATGCTCAAAACATTCAGCTAAGTGGATATTTAATCATGTGCGGTATTGCAGGTATCTTTCACGCTGATCGGGACAAACCGGTCTCTCCAGAAACCCTGGTTGCGATGGCGGCCATTCAGTACCATCGCGGGCCTGACGGTTTTGGTTGGCAGGCGATGCAGGGCATAGGTTTCAGCCACGCCCGTCTGTCAATAATCGATCTGGATGAGAACCGGGGGCGTCAGCCTTTTATTACTGAAGATAAACAGTTGATGCTGACCAAGAACGGTGAGCTCTACGACTATAAGCGTATCCGCGCAGATCTTACTGCGCGGGGGGCTCGCTTTCAGACCAAGAGTGATTCGGAGATCATCCTCCACCTATACCCGCGTCACGGTCTGGCCGATACCTTGACTCACCTGCGTGGTGAATTCGCCTTTGCCCTCTACGACAAGCAGGAAGATACCCTGCATCTTGTGCGCGACCGTTTTGGCATCAAGCCCCTCTACTGGACTCAGGTAGGAGAGACTCTGGTCTTTGGTTCCGAACTCAAGGTTCTATTTGCCCATCCTGAGGTGCCACGTCGTTTCGATCCGCAGGGCCTCTATCATCAGCTGATGCAGACCATTGTCCCTGGCTCCACCGCTTTTGACGGCATCCATCAGGTCAAGCCCGGGCATGTGGTGACTATCCGTCGCCGTAACAATAAATTGGAAATTTCTGACAAACGTTATTGGGACATGCCTTTTCCAGAGGATGGTGTACATGCAGACCTCAGTGAGGAGGATGCAATTGAAGGTGTACGCGCCAAACTGTTAGAGGCGGTCAACCATCGCCTGGAGGCTGATGTACCAGTAGGCTGCTATCTCTCTGGTGGCATCGACTCCTGTTCCATTCTGGGGCTGGCATCAGCGGCTCAACAGTCACCGGTGAAGGCCTTTACCATTGGCTTTGACAGTGCACAGTATGATGAGACCCCGATCGCCACCGAGATGGCCCAGGCCACAGGTGCTGATCAGGATGTGTTGCGGCTCTCCGCAGACCACCTCTACGACAATTTCGAAGAGACCCTGTGGCACACAGAGCGAACGATTTACAACACCCTGGCAGTGGCCAAGTTTTTAATGAGCCGCCATGTGCGTGACGCTAACTATAAAGTTGTGGTCACCGGAGAGGGCTCAGATGAACTCTTTGCCGGATACCCGGCTTTCCGCAACGACCTGTTTCTGCACGGCCTTGACCATCTGCCTGAGGCAGAGCAGCAGGAGTGGCGCCGAATGTTGCATGAGAATAATGCCTTGTTTAAAGGTGCCATGTTGGCAGAGAACGAGATTGATGATCCAGCTTTGACAGCGAAGATTGGTTTCACCCCCGCTTGCTTACAGCCCTGGTTGTCCAGTTCCTCTTTCGTACCGGGCATTCTCAACCCGGATATGGCAAATACGCTCAAGGATTACCGACCTGGTGATGCGATCGCTGAGGCACTCGATGCAGACAGTCTTGCAGGTCGCCATCCCCTGGATCGCGCGCAATATGTCTGGATCAAAACCATGCTGGAGGGGCAGATCCTCACCTGGGGTGGTGACCGGGTCGATATGGCCAACTCGATGGAAGCCCGTCCTGCATTTCTCGATCACCATTTAGCTGAATTCGCCGCCACCCTACCGCCCTCTATGCGTATCAAGGGTAAAAAGGAGAAGTGGGTGCTGCGTGAAGCGATGAAAGGGCTGTTGCCGAAGGTGCTCTACGAACGCGAGAAGTTTGCCTTTATGGCGCCACCGGCTCATACCGATCCTAAGAAGTGGCAGGCGATGCAGGCTCTGGCTGACAAATACCTGAACCCTGAAGCGGTCGAATCAGCCGGGCTTCTCAGTCGCGCTGGTATCGAAGCTCTGTTTAAACAGCATGACGATCCCAACACCACAGACGCCACCAGAAATACTATGGATGCGGTATTCAACCACATGCTGGGCGTGCAGGTGTTGCATGAGCAGTTCGTAGCCACTGATCTACCCGCGCAGGCTTTGGCCAAGGCAAAAGAGTTGGGGTGGTCTCACCTGGAGCAGGGCAGGCCTTACTAACCAGGCCATAACCATCCCGATACTTATGGTCTGATTTGTATGGCTAACAAATAGCTAAGATCAGGGTGTGGCGCACAGGGAACGGCCCAGCCCATTCCTGCCAAGCGCAGCTACACCGAGCTGATCTACTCTTGTAGCCGCTAACCTTTGAAAGTAATGACAGACCGCCTGGGTGATGGGAGTGGGCCATTTGCCATATATCTTCCAAATCATGAATCTACCGCCACAAACATTGAAATTATTTGTTGGACATTGCTGATTTTATTAGTAATTAAAAAAATTGTTCAATCTCGCTATTTTACTCTAAAATAGTCTGGTAATAGGTTGATATCAATAAAATATTTCTTGGCCAGAATCATGCGTAAAACCTTTGCCTTCATCATAGTGGCTTTCTGTATCACTCTCACGACGCCCACGATAACTCTGGCTGCCCAAGGCTATGATGTCTCATATGTGTGGTCACGTAACCTCAGCAGTGTGCAGGAGTATCGCGACAAGGTCTCCTATGTGTTGGGGCAGAGTGTGGCCAAAGATTTGAAAGTGGTTGCCAGGGATGATCTCTATGGTCTGATTTACAGTCGAAATGGTAGCAGTGAGAGTACGGCGCGGGTTGTTAAATCGCACTCAAAACTTTTACGTGCAAAGGGGCTTGATGCAGTCAGTCCGATCAAGTCACGTAACTGGAAAAAAGTGGGCGAAGCGCCCCTGCCCAAAAAGATCATAACCGCAGTCGCGCCTACACCGAGAGCGAGTCGCAGCAGCCATATCAATCATCTTGAGTCAGCTGTAGAAGCCTACATTGATGAATTACGAAACAGAGGGAAGATCACTGCTGATGAGCGCACTGGGTGGTCTGTATTCGATTTCACCACAGGTAAAAAGCTGGTAACGATCAATGAAGATGTGCAGTTCCAGGCAGCCAGTCTGGTTAAGCCTTTCATTGCTGCTGCCTTTTTTCATAAAGTGAAACAGGGGCAGTTGAAGTATGGCCCAAAAAGCCGACGGCACATGCAACGCATGATTCAGCATTCGAACAACGCCTCAACCAACTGGGTAATAAGGCAGGTTGGTGGTCCCCAGACCGTACAGAAGATTCTTAAACGTCACTATCCACGCATCTTTCAAGAGACGCTTCTGGTCGAGTATATTCCAGCCAATGGGCGAACCTATAAGAATCGAGCCTCTGTGCATGACTATGGCCGGTTCCTCTATGCAATCTGGAACAAAAAGATAGCGGGGGCGAAAGAGATCAAACGTTTGATGGCCCTGCCAGGAACCGATCGTCTCTATACCGGCGTGCCGGAAGTGCCCAGAGGTACCCGGGTATACAACAAAACTGGTAGTACTGCACGGTTGTGCGGAGACATGGGTATCCTCAGTGTCAAGGGTTCTGATGGCAAACGATACCCCTATATCTTGATCGGCGTTATCGAAAAGCAGCGCAAGGCCAAGAACTATACAACCTGGATTCGGTCCCGTAGTGAGATCATCCGTAACGTCTCTGCGATCGTCTACAAGGGTGTAATTGCACATCACAGTGACAGTTGAAGGGTTAATAGGATGATCAGGAGCTGTCTTTACTTGTGGGGGTAATGAATCCTCGCAAAGATTCTGTTCAGAACACATATTAAGGTCAATCACTGGTAATCAGGAGATTGAGAATGCCCCCCACAAAACTCAATATTTTTGTTGATGATGAGGAATCTAACTTTTTCTCAAATCTGAAAAGCCCCTCTCCCTTTACGGGAGAGGGGTTGGGGAGAGGGTGTACGCAAAGCGTTTCATGTGGTTGAAAGAGAAAAACTGCATTGATCGTTCATATTTTTCTTGCTGATTGTTGGGGAAAATAGGGTGGTCATTCTCCCCCTCTCCCCCGGCCCCTCTCCCGCGAGGGGAGAGGGGAGTTTCACTCCCCACCTATTTAAAAATACTGATGACTTGTAAGTTTTTCTAGCTGTGATCTCTGCTTTACGATGCTTTTCATGGCATCAATAGTCAGTACTGACCCAGGCCCATCTCGATGTAACCCGTGGGGCAGACCTCCTTGCAGATGTGGCAACCGACGCACTTGGTATAGTCGGTCTCAACATAACGTCCCATGGCGCGCTCACTCTTGTTTACGCGGTAAACAGCATCCTGCGGGCAGTAGATGACACAGTTGTCGCACTCGAAGCAGAAACCGCAGCTCATGCAGCGCTTTGCTTCACTGATTGCAGTCTCCTCTGAGAGTCCAGTAAAACGCTCCATCATGCTTCCCAATACATTGGAGGTATTCACATCCACCTCATCCCTGGTATTCAATGGCTCGTATGAGAAGTGCCCTGTAAACATTGCACTACTCTTGACCACATCTGCATCGGCACGATTCTCAAAATTGTGGACAGACCACTTGGCGTCGCTGGTGCCCCAGGTCTGGCCATGGTTGTACTCATCCGGGGAGAGATCTTTCTCAGCCAACTCCTGTAACAGATCGAAATGATGACCTTCCACCTTGGGTCGGTCATCCACTGTTTTGCCATTCAAATATTTATCAATACCCTCAACAGCTATAGAGGCCTGACCAATAGCAGTGGTCAGCAGATGTGGATTCACAGCATCCCCAGCTACGAAATGACCGGTCTTACCTTTGACCTGCATACTCTGGTCGGCATCGATTAGATTCCACTCATTGGCAATGCCATCGATACCTTCATAGTCACCGGTCTGGCCGGTAGCAGCAACAATCAGCTCGCAGCTGATCTCGAATGGTTCTCCGTTGGCCTCCATTTTGCCGCTGGACCAGTCTACCGGTTGCACTTTCAGGGCATAGGCACGACCCTGATCATCCAGCATCACTTCAAGTGGTGCCAGGCTGTCGTGGATCTCCACACCCTCTGCGATACAGGCCTCCAGTTCATGCTTGGTGCAGGGGGCCTTGGCAATGGGGCGGCGATAGACCAGCCAGCAATCAGAATCGGAGCGCTTGGCTGTCTGGTCGTTGCTCTGGCTGCCTGAGCCATCAAAAACGGCCTCAGGTCGTTCAGAGCTATCGAGGTTTGCCACTTCACCAATGCGCTTGGCCACAGCGGCCACGTCCATCGCAGTATCGCCACCACCAATTACCAGGATGCGGCCGTTCAGATATTTTAAGGAACCCTCATTGAATGACTTCAGAAAGGTCATTCCATCCACACAGTTTGGTGCAGCACCACCTTCAACACGTAGCGGCTTTCCAAACACAGTGCCTACGCTCCAGAAAATGGCATCGAAATCTTTCTCCAGCGCTTGTACCCCTAGGTCACGCCCTACACGGATATTAAGTTCCACATCGATACCACCTACGTCGAGGATACGTTGGGTCTCGTGTTGCAGTACATCCCGTGGAATACGATAACCAGGAATACCGAACACCATCTGGCCGCCCAGAGCGCTATGGGCTTCATAGATGGTTGAGCGATGACCAAGACGGCGCAGAAACAGCGCGGCGGCAAGGCCGGCAGGACCACCACCGATGATTGCCACGCGCTTACCGGAGTCTGTCTCAGGCTTGGTGAAGGCCAGGTTGTTCTCCCGCGCCCAATCACCAATATATTGTTCTATTGAGTTGATGCCAACATGACCGTCCAGAGTGTTGCGATTACACCCTCCCTGGCAGGGGGCAGGGCATACCCGACCCATGATCGCTGGAAAAGGGTTCGCCATAGTCAATCGCTCAAAGGCGTGCTGCTGCCAGGGTATACCGTCCTTGGGTTTATCCAGACCACGTACAATCGATAACCAGCCACGGATATCGTGGCCAGAGGGGCAGACATTTTGACAAGGAGGCGTGCGCTGGATATAGGTGGGGCAGACGTAAGACTCACCTTGATTGATCACATCACTATCCCAGTCATAATGCTCATCATCACCATCTTCATAGCGCCGATATGTTGGATCACTATCACTCATTTTACTAATCACTCCTTTAACTGCTTATTGATCTAATCTTTGTGCACTGCCAATTAACTCTCCACTGCCCCAGAAAAGAGTATGCAAAGTATATAGAGTGAAGGGGCTGTTGTGCACAATTTAAACAAAAGTTTTTTAAGAGAGGCTTAAACCTGGTATGTAACCGGTCACCCTTTTAAAAAATTGAGACAAATTTAGTCTCATGCCGGAGTATATCTATACCCGAGTTTGTTTATGTCACATAGCATTTTCATTGTTGCTATAAGCAGTATGTTAAATCTAATTGATCCAGATCATAGATACTAACCAGGTCATAGATATTCGATGTATGGGGTACAGATTGGCTAAGGTGCAGATTAACTAACCTCCAAGGCAAATATTTGTGATCAAAGTCTCAAGCCACTTCATGGTTACTTAAGCTATTGCATAGATAATCATTCTGACGAAGTCCTGTGTCAGGCCAGAGAAGGGTAGATGTAATGGACGTTTTCACCATTATAATTATGATATTGGTTCTTGTGGTAGTTCCGATAGGGGTTAGCTATCTCGCGCGACGAGGAAAAGCACTCTACGATTCCGGGGAGAGTTTCGCTTTTGAGGTATCGACTTTTTCGCCGGATGTAAATGGTGAGGCAGTGGAAAATGAGCAAGAGATCACTGTCTCCTTTTGCGAAAGCAGTAAGCAGTATCGCTGGATTGGAACAAAGGAGTCTTTACTGGAATTTGCTGAATCGAGAGGTATTGAGGTTGAGTCCCTTTGCCGGGCAGGGGAGTGTGGTTCCTGCCGGACCAGGCTTGTTGAAGGCGAGGTGAAATATCATAAGAAGCCCGGTATCAATCCAGGTCGTGGCTATTGTCTGCTGTGTATCTCTAAACCCAGATCGAACATCGTGTTGAAGAGGTAGGGCTGTCAACCAGGGAACCTCATGTTTATCAAAAAAATTAAAATAACCAAGTTTCAATTAGGGGAATAGAGGCTGCACTTTACTATCTGGTAGTTATTGATCAACTCTATTGAAGCCCTGAAGACGATATATGTTAGTTTTCGGGGTAATAATATCGTTAATAATCCTCTCTATATTGCAAATGATCTTATTAATTGAGATAGGTCAAAGAATTAGTATATTTGCATGTTCAATTATTGTTGATTATGACACTATATAATCCGAAAGTTAAAAGAAGTATTACAACTGCTTTCGCCATAGATGCTTCAATAAATCTAGACGCGGTTATTTTTGGATGTCCCGTCTCTATCGCAAAAAGCGTGACCATGAATATATATCCTATATGTTCTGCAGTTTTATTTTTGTTAGTTGCTCGTTAATAGATAGACGTAATTTCTTATATTGAAATTAGTCACTGGTTTCTAGAGTGTCTCTTTATTATTAACCAATGCTGTTTCGTGCTCTAATTTTCAATCATGAGTGGTAACTTGTAAGTATTCAACTTCAAGTATGGGGATTTTGCAGACAAATCTTACAGATTATTATCTATCCTGCTTCTACTAAAAAATCATTCTTCTTTTGTGATTTGATTTATCCATTTTGTAGTTACTGAGCCCTATGGTTTGACTATCTAGTCTCAGCTTAATTAGTATTTAGGAGAAATCAATGAAAATAAAAAGCTTGTATTTAGTCATGCTTGTTATGTTTTTTGGACAAGCATTTGCCGCAGAAGATTCAACTTCGACAGGTGATGTGGGGAAGCTTGATTTCAGTCTCAAGGCGATGCACATTCTGGGTGATGCCGGTAATGGTTATGATCCATCTGAAGGTAGTGCATATTTGATTAAATTAAAATACCTGACTCCATCCTGGAAAGACCTGAAATTAGGCGTAGGCTTTTACAATGTTGGGGATTTGTTTAACTTGACTGATTTTGATGCGGCTGCTGATTCTGATAAGCGACTGGCACGTGGTATGTTTGTAACTGATGATGGCCAGGAAAAATCCCATATGGGTGAATTCTATCTGAACTACACGCATGAAAAATTTGTGGTTAATGGTGGACGACAACTTTATAAAACTCCATTGACAACTATTACTTATAGTACCATGCCGAATTTTCATACGGCCTTCGGTATCAGTACATCAGCTATTCCGAAATTAAAGTTGTCTTTAGATCAGGTCACTCAGATCTCCTTTGGTGCGCGGTCTGCGACTGACTATGGATTGATAGGTGAGGCTACACGAACTGCTGGTGCATCTTTTAGTCCCGTTGCTTTAGAGCAAGCTGAATTTTTGAGTGTTTCAAAAGCTGCAATAGGCGTTGACGAAGATACAAATGGCATTACAGTTCTCGGCGTTAACTACGATTTAATGAAGAATGTAAAAATATCAGCCTGGAATTATTATGCTGATGATATTTCAAACACACTCTATATGGATGCCAGCGCCGGATTTCCAGTTAATAAATTTAAAATTGGCATTTCAGCACAATACTTAACCCAGAGCGAGACTGGTGATCTAATTGATGAGATGGATTTCCGTGGGTTTACCGATGGTATTGATTACAATCTTTTTGGACTTAAGGCTGTATTGAAAGGTAAGGGCTGGATGGCTTTTGCTGCATATAATAAATCGAGTGGCGACACAGGTATGTTTAATTCTTGGGGTGGTGATCCTGCATACACAAGTACAATCTTTTCTCGCAACGCTTATCGCGAGAACGTCAGTGCATATAAGCTTGGCGTAAAGTACAATTTCATGAAGAACTTATTTGTAATGCTTAATTATGCAAATTATGGTCAATCAGATACTCTTGGCTTCGGTGGTGCTGGCACTGCGGCAACAACAGATGCTGATGAAATCGACCTGGTATTGGTTTACAAGCCGATAAAGGATCTGATGCTGAAACTATTTCATGCCGAACGCACAAGCGAATATGATGGTGTCGTTGATAGAACACAATCTCATACACGACTGATAGCATCCTATAAGTTTTAGTGGATTATATTGCAGAGATGAACTCCCGATGAATGGTCGGGAGTTCAGTATTACTCTATGAAATGGTAGTGGTTAAATCTTCACGAGCAGAAGGAGTCGCCAATCTCCATAATCAGATGTTGACTCGCTACTGAGTCATCATTATGTGTCAGGAAAAGTAATAAGCTATCTTATTCACTCTAGCCTACTACCTGGAGTTGACAGGTAGGGCCATAAGAGAGAATGTGGTTTTATTTGGGAGGCGGTTCATTGCGGCTTTGTCGATTTTCTGAAGCCAAATACAGACTCCATAGACAATAGTAAAACTATAAACTATCTGTTGAAATAAATGATCGATCTCCCGAAGTGGTATGGTTGTATCAATACCTGATACGCCCGCTCTTAGATTAGCTTTCGATAGAGATCCCAGGGACAAGTGAAGTTATGAAATTACTGTCTAAACTCAATCCTGATTACAGCAACAGGGTAGTTCGTTGCGACAACTGATCATCCAGGCTGCAAAACTGCCCTGGCTGGTTCTCCTGATACTGGTTGGTGTTAGTCTGATGGCAGCCAATCAGCTTTACAAACTTACATTCAATGTCTCGACTGGTGATATGCTGGTCTTGGATGATGTCGATCTCGATTATTATCGACAAACGCTGGAGAATTTTGGCTCTGACAGCGTGATTATTGCCTACTTTGGAGATGGTCAGTTGGCCACAGCCGGAAAGCTACAGGCTGTACGCCAAGTATTGGATCGCATAGAGGCTTTACCTGACGTTCAACGTTCAGAAAGCCTATTCAATTTGCCGCATATCCGCAGCGTCAATGGTGATGTCACCACTACCCCGTATCTGGCAGAAGTGCCGGTAGACCAGGAAAGAGTCACTCAACTGTTCTCTCAGGCGCTGAAGAACCCCTTTGTCACAGGTAACCTGTTGGCTCCCAGCCACAAGGCTATGGCCGCTGTTTTTTACCTACAGACAGGGCTCGATGAAGCCAGAGCCGAAGTCGTGTCAAACAGTATCGATGCCCAACTTGCCACCCTGCAGCAAGAGCTTGAGCATGCATTTCAGCTCGGTACGCCTTTTCTCAACAAAGAGATCGCGCTACGTATAGACCAAGACCTGCGGCACACCTTACCCATCGCTCTGGCTGTTCTGCTTATCACCCTGGCGCTGGCTTTGCGTCGTGTAAGCGGTATGCTAATTCCGCTCCTGTCCGCTGGCATCAGTGTATTGTGGACGCTTGGTCTTATGGCTGCACTGGAAATCCCACTGAATGTGGTGACAGTGATCGTACCAGCGCTACTGATTACCATTGGCTCAACAGAAGATATCCACCTGCTCTCAGAATACTACACCCTACGTGATGCTGGTCATCGTAAGAGTGCAGCAGTAGATTACATGGCCAGTAACATGGGCACTATCATCACCCTGACCTTCTTCACTACCTACCTGGGTTTTCTATCGATAGCCCTCAACGATATCAAGCTACTTAGCCAGTTTGGCCTGATTGCCTCCAGCGGCCTGCTGATAAACTACCTTGTGACGATTGGTTTGGTGCCGGTTCTGCTCGAACTATTTGGCACAAAATCCACCAACAATGCAAAACGTGGCCACCGCCGTCTGCTTCCCCTGTTAGCTGAGCGCACCTATCAGATAGTCAGTCATAATCGACCTACCGTAGTTGTACTGATTATTGTTGCAGTGGCACTTTCCGCCGCAGGTATAGGAATGTTGAAACCTGACAACACTACACTTGGTTATTTCGAGGAAGATTCAGAACTAAGACAACGCCTGCAGACAATTCAATCTGAACTTGCCGGCATGGAAACCATGTCCATCGTGCTCGATTCCGGCATCGAAGGTACTTTTCTACAGATACATTATCTTGAGGAAATAGAGCGTCTACAGCGTTACCTGGTCGAGTCCGGTTTTGCTGATTCAACTCTTTCCTTTGTCGACTATCTCGCGTTCATGCATGTGGCAATGGAAGAAGATAACAGCGCTGAGCTCTATCTGCCAGATGACGATGCCATGGTTCGCGAGTATATGTTGTTTATTAAACGCAATCAGGTTAAGAGCTATCTGTCGGAAGATCACAGTATGGCTCGTATTGCTATTCGCCACCGGGTAACGTCATCCTATGAGCTCAATCAGTGGACTGAAAAGATTCGCGCCCACATTGCAGCTGATGTCGATCCCGGATTGAACGTCAAGCTCACAGGAGAGTCTCTATTGGCCGCCAAGGCAGCTGATTATATGATAGATGCGCAGTTACAATCACTTCTGCTGATGATTGCCGTGATTTTCATGATTACCTCGGTACTGTTCTTCAGTAGCAAGGCTGGCTTGATAGCAGTTCTGCCCAATCTACTTCCGATACTTATCCTATTTGGTACCATGGGCATGATTGGGCTTCCCCTGAATACAGGTACTGCGATGACAGCCAGTATCGCACTTGGTATCTGTGTGGATGACACCATGCACTTTATGATGCGCTACAACCAATTGGCAAAGCGCATGACCGACAAGGCAGATGTCCTGCGCCAGACAGTTCGTCACGAAGCTATTCCCATCCTTACCACATCAGTCGCCCTTGCACTGGGTTTCGCGGTAATGGCGATATCAAACTTCCCGCCTATCGTCCATTTCGGGTTGCTCAGTGCATTTGTCATTTTTCTCGCTGTAGTGGCGACTTTTATCTTTACTCCGCTGTTATTGAGCTTCGTCAGCCTTATCACTCTGTGGGATGTATTGTCACTCAAGCTCAAGCGCGAGGTGGTTGAAGAGTCCCAACTGTTCAGTGGACTGAGCGCGCTGCAGGTTCGTAAAGCAGTACTGCTTGGTACTATGAGCGAGCATCAGGCGGGTGAGGTCGTAGTACGTCAGGGTGACATGGGCCGGAACCTTTACATTATGCTCGATGGGGATGCAGTCGTTTCCAAGCAGCATGAAGATGGCTCAAAAAATGTGCTAGATACCATCCAGGTTGGTGACATGTTCGGTGAGATTGCACTCGTTGCAGATCAGCCACGCATGGCTGATGTCACCACACAGAGCCAGGTTACGCTGTTGAGTTTCGACCGTGCAGCCCTCGCACGTATCGCACACATTTACCCACGCATAGCTGCAAAAATCCTCGGAAACATCTCCCTCGTACTGGGGGCACGTTTTACCCGTATCACCAAGCTCGATCCAATGCTTCTCGACGATGAGACAGGAGCCTTGAAGAGATCTGTATTCACACTCCTGCTGGAAAAAGAGATCAGTGCAGCACGACGCCACAGTCATCCCCTCTCGCTGTTGATCCTGAAACTACAGGGCATGGAAGAAGATGGCAAGGTAACTTCAATTGCTCAAATTTTCCACATATCTCGCATTACTCTGATGCATCTGCGTTCAGAAGACCACCTGTGCCGCTGGAACAATTCAACCTTTATCCTGTTGATGCCAAAGACAGGACAGGAGCAGGCAGAGCGGGTGAGGGACAGATTACTGGCAGCGATCGGCACCGAGAGAGGGTCACTAAATCACTGCACGATGCTAGACGAAACAGAAAGTTTTGAAAAATTTCTGAAACGTATAGAACAGAAAGAACGTTCAATGCGCTAGGGCCTGCTAACACTAATCGAATCTGCCCTGCTGAGACTGTTTTTTCATCCAGAACCAGGAGTATGGTGATCATCACAGAGAAGTACGCTTAGAATATATTGACTTTTGAAGGGGGTGTCTTCGGGAAAGAGAGGCTAAACCCTACATATTTATGTAGATCTGTTACAAGCTGTTTCACAAACCAATACATAGCAGTTACTTGGATGTATACTTTTTGAAAGGATTATAGGAATAGTCGTGGGGTATGAGGACAATGAAACCAGTGACTGCCACTTTTCTTCAGCTGGGTTTACTAACACTGACTGCAGTTGTACAAATTAACTCCGCTATCTGTGCAGCTGGTTCCCCTGCTCAGGATTCACGTAAAAAACCGGGATTCTATACTGATGATTTTCGTATACTTCCTGAGGTTGAAGCGACCGTCTACTACGATAACAACATCTATGCGACTAAACGGCTCAAGGAGGCAGATTGGGTTGCTTTGATCTCTCCAAGGCTGGGCGTCGACTCCCTATGGGAATCTCATAGCCTGGAATTAGATGGCGGTGCTGATTTTGGTCGTTTCACCGACAACGGATCTGAAGACTACGATGACTATTGGCTGAATGGAAATGCTGAGTTTGAGATCAGTACAGATCGTCAACTCTATAGCTCTGCCAGTTACAATCACAATCATGAGAACCGGGGTTCCAAGGAGGGGGGCAGTCTGCAAATTGATGAACCTACCACCTATGATCTCATTGATGCTCAAGCTGGTGTTAATCAGAAATTCGACCTGACCTCCATTAAAGCCGGTCTAACCTATAAGCAACTGGACTACGATAATGTTGGTAGTCTCTATAACGACGATCGTGATCGTACAGAATCAGGGTTTGGGGCTCGCTTGAGCTATGGCTTATCGAGTCGGAGTGAAATCTATACTCAGGCAATTTTGAATCGTAGAGATTATGGGGATCGTCAGGACCAGTTTGGATATAACAGGGATTCGAAGGGTAGTAACCTGATAATTGGTGCGTCCCGCCGATATGGTAAAGGCAATAAATTAGACGCTTATCTGGGGCAGATAAACCAGGATTATGATGATTCCCGTTTTGATAGTGTCAATCTTTTGATTTATGGACTAGATCTTAGATGGTACCCCTCAAATAAGACAAAGATTACCGCAAAAGTAGAGCGCACACAGAATGAAACAACTGAGGTTGGCGCCTCAAGCTATCTATATACTTATGTCGATCTGCAGATTGACCAGAAACTCGGCAAGGATATTCTGGGATACGTCAATGTCAATCGTGGTGTTGCAGACTTTCAGGATGTGGGTAGGGAAGACGTGAGTCAGTCATTGGGTATTGGATTGAAATACTATCTCAATCCCTTGGTTATGTTTTCAAGTAGCTACAGCTATATTGATAATGACTCCAATGATACGAATCGTGTCTATGGTGTGTCTGAGAGCTATGATTATAAACGGGGCGTTATTTTCTTCACTGTGCGTGCCAGATTGGTGCCATGATATTATATGACGCACCACACTAGATTAGCGGCCTCTACCGCCGCCACCTTTGGGTCCACCATTACCCCCAGAACCTTTATTTGTGCCGCCAGGAGAGGTAGCGCTATGATTTGCAGAAGATCCGCGACGAGATTCGTAGCCCATGCCAAACCAGGTCCATCCGTCTCCCTTCTCGTCCTCCTGCCACCCCTCCTGCCAGCTGTCCAGTGCTGAGGTTTCAGACTCCTGATCATCTTCAATCTGACTGCCGACCCCACTGTCGTCCGCCCATAGGCGACCGGCAGAGAGGAGTAGCACAGAGATCAGAAAAGCTTTGAATGTCTGACTCAACATGTTTATTACCGTTGTGTATCAGTGGCCTTAGCGTCTTCCATTGCCGCCACCTGAGCCATGTCCAGCACCCCCTTTAATGACTTGGGTACTACCACCCATGGTGGCACTACCATTTCCGGAGCTGCTATTGTTCTTACTGCGAACTATTGAACCACTTGTATTGAAGCCCTGTCCAGAAGCGCGATCGTTTGAATTAAATCTAACATCGAATGCCTCCTCATTTTCAGTCAGTTGCTGGGTGGATTGGTTCACTCTTTGCCGCTTTTGGGTCTGCTCAAATGTGGCGTCATCTTTGTGAATGTTATCGCGATCCCTGATCCGGTCCCTGTCATGGGAAGGTGTCACAACACTCTCCTGGTCGCCATTTTCTGGTTGGCCGGCCGCTGTCTCATCAGATTGCGATTCGTCTCCAAGTTGCAGACGATTGCGCTGGGCCTGCTCAATATCACGTTCCCCAACTCTATGACGTAACTGAGTGTTTTTGTCAGGGTTTTCGAACCGGTGCTGTTGTGTCGCCTCAGCTCCGTTTAAATCTGGCAAATCATCGCTGGCATAAACTACCCCGTTTACTGCAGAGAGGGTCATAGCAAGCATAACTGAAAGGTGTAATACTGTTTGTGAAGTTTTCATCGTGATTCTCCTGTTTGTGTTTCTCCCTTGACTCACTTTCAGCTTAGAACCAGACTATTTCTATTAGATTTCTGCTGTCAGGCAGTATGTTTCAAGTTGTTTCACTTTAATTGATATCTACAGTAGCTTGTGTAGTGTCTCGTACTGATTTGAGTATTTCAGGTTTAATGTGAAGCTCTCTGTTAGGGGAGCGAAGGTAAAAATGAGCTTATAGTGACGATATGGAATCGCAAAAGATATTGGTCGTAGATGATGACCCGAAACTGCTTGATCTTGTTATAAAGTTTCTTAGCCGAGAGGGCTTCCAGGTCGATGGTGTTGGAAGTGGCAAGGCAATGGACAATTATCTTGCTAATCACACAGTTTCTCTCATTGTCCTCGATTTGATGATGCCAGGGGAGGATGGACTCTCGATAGCCCGTCGACTGCATGCCAACGGCAGCGTGCCTATATTGATGCTCTCTGCCAGAGGTGAGGATATAGACCGCATTATCGGTTTAGAGGTGGGTGCAGATGACTATCTCTCCAAGCCTTTCAATCCAAGAGAGTTATCTGCTCGAATTAAAGCGATTTTGCGTCGTACTCAAGAGCTGAATCAACAGTCCAATGGTGGCGACCCGCAATCCAGAACTTATCAATTTGGCGATTATCTGCTTAATCTGACCACCAGTAACCTCTCCCGTAATGGGCAACATATCAAACTGACATCAGGTGAGTTTTCACTGCTCGAAGTCTTTGTTCAACATCCCAATCGGATGTTGAGCCGGGACCACTTAATTGAGTTGATCAAAGGTTATGAACGATCACCCTTTGATCGCAGCATCGATGTCCGGGTTACCCGTCTTCGTAAAAAGCTAGAGGATAATCCAGACCAGCCAGCATTTATCCGTACAGTTTGGGGGCGTGGTTACATCTTTACCCCTCAAGGGGACGATGTGGCTTTGTGAGAAAGCTCTTTCATAGCGAAACACTATTTGGTCGTACCGCTACGGCCTTTACATTGGCTTTCCTGCTTTTTTCACTGTTTTCATTAGGCTTGGTTGTCTATTTCGTTACCCTGCCATTGAAACAGAGAGCCGCAAGCGATCTCTCAGCGATGGCCGTGCTCGCTGCTCAAATCTGGGTAGAGCTGCCACCTGGCACACGACCAGATTTTGAACGTGAAATGCGAGAGCACCATGACATCACTATTGGATTGTCACGGGGCGAGCCTATGATTGAAGCGCCGCAGGCTTTCTATCTTGAGGGGTTTCTTGAGGCGCTCAAAGGGCGAACAGATAAACAGCATGCCATGTTTATCGATCCTGAAATGCCGAACTGGCGGTGGGTTGAAATCCCTATGGGAGGTCGCAATTTACTAATTGGCTTTGACTCAACCCGTTTCATGATGCGAATACCCTTGACCTTGATCCTTATGGTTGTGGCTGGAACTCTGATCGCAACGGTGACTTCACTGTTAATCGTTCGTCGAATAACCAGACCCCTGGCAGCATTGGCGCAGGCCTCGACACGTATAGGTGAGGGGCGTCAGGGTAAACCTTTACAGGAAAAGGGGGCCAAAGAACTTAGAGATTTGACGCGTAACTTTAACCATATGGAGCAGCAGTTACAGGTGTTGATGGACAACCGGACTGTGATGTTGGCGGGGATTTCCCATGACTTAAGAACTCCTATTGCACGCATGCAACTGGGGTTGGAGCTTGCCGCTGATAAACTCGATGAGGATCAACTGAAAGGTTTACGTGAAGATCTTGATGAGATGAACGGCATCATTTCAGCAACCCTGCAACTATCCAAAGGCATATCTGATGAGGTTGCCAAACAGGCGGAGGTTTGCCAACAGGTCGTAGAGGTTGTGCAAGAGTATCAACAGCAGAGCTATCAGGTCGAATTTCAGGGGCTTTCTGAAATCTACCATGATCTGCCGATTGTTGCTTTTCGGAGGGTATTGCACAATCTGATCGATAACGCGATTCGATATGGTGGGGGAAAACCGGTCAAGGTGAGTTGCCAGAATGTCGAAGGTGCTGTTGCTATTTCGGTTATCGATCAAGGGCCAGGAATCCCAGTTGATCAACGTGAGACCATTCTCCAACCTTTCAAAAGGTTGGATGAGTCCCGTAGCCCCACTTCAGGGGGTAGTGGCCTGGGGCTGGCAATCGTAGACCAGCTTTGTCGTATGAATGGCTGGAGATTAGAGCTGGATGATGGTGAGGATGGCGGTACCATCGCTAGATTGTGGCTTACGGATTGATTCGGGCTGGCCATCTTTAACTCAACCCAACATATCCACGTCCTAAATGTTTCAAACTGTTTCATCACTGATCAATCAAGCAACACCTTGATACAGTAACTATTTCACTGTTCGTTATGATATTCCACATCAGAGGGGGAACCTCAAAACCAATGCGAAACACTCGCTAAATCGATAATGGAGTAACATAATGACCAACCAAACATACAAAAAACCACTACTAATAATCCTCCTGTTTATACTCTTTCAATCTCAACTTTCAGTCGCCGGTGGCGGCCAATCTTTCAGGGGTAGAGGAGGGGGTGCAGGGATGCAACAGCAGACTGCAAATCTTGATTTCAATGAGGCGACCCACCTGATATTCATGCGGGAGGAGGAGAAGCTGGCAAGAGACGTCTATACAATGTTGGGAATGATGTACCCTAATTCAGTAGTCTTTGGTCGAATTGATGATTCAGAGCAGGTTCATACAGACAGAGTCAGGCAAACCTTGGAAGCCTATGGTGTGGAAGACCCGAACACCAATGATAATCTGGGAATATTCACCGGAGAGTCTTACGGAGAGTATTTCACTGACAAGTATGATGCACTTATCTCTCAGGCGTCGAGCAGTGAGTTGAACGCACTCTATGTTGGCGCCTTAATTGAAGAGTTGGATATGCTCGACATACAACATTGTCCTGATGTTATCCTGGAGCAGGATAATGGCATCGATTCAGATGCGGAATGTGGATTGGTCTATACAGATCAGCCTGATGTAGAGAATCTCTATGAATCCCTCCTCAGAGGTTCAGCCAATCATTTAAGGGGATATGTCAGGGCAATCGAAGCAGTGATTGGCGAAGGGGCATATGCACCCCAACTGTTAAGCCAAGCGGATTTGGATGAGATCCTTGGTCGTTGAGATAGTTAAAGGGTAAAAAATCATCTTCTGAAACGTATGGCACCCTCCAGCTTGTCACTTGATAAGCTGGAGTTTTATACGATATGAGTGCCCTATCCAGGTGATATAGATCTGAGCAATAAGTAGCGACGTCAGTGGAAAGAGACGGAAACTGCAAAACTGAAAAAGAGATAATCTCGACCTATTCAACATGATGCTATTGTCAAAGTAGCCTGGATGAAGTGCAACAGAATCCGGGTAGATCATCGCACCATTCTCCCCGGATTCCGTTGCACTTCATCCAGGCTACCAAATTGGCGTAACCTGGGTTGGCGTAATCTGCGTAATCTGGGACATCCAACATTTAAAACTCAAATAATCAATAAATTCTCAGTCTCTCTTTGGGTGTTGTTAGTATGTGGTTTACTGACTGCTGCACTCATATGTTTGTTCCAAATCAAGGCGTGCTTTTGAAGTAATGCTTATTGCCTGTCGAAAAAGCGCAACGCAGAGTCTGGACAGGTCGTAAAGCCCCGTAGGTACAGCATGAATTCAATGCCTGTTTTATAGAACAATCTGAGATAGAGTGAACTTTCCCCCCACGTCCCCGAATTACTGCTTGCCTACAGAAATCAATCCACTTTTATGAGCTGACAAAACTCATGCAACATTTGATAGATAGTCATACAAATCATTTAAACAATTAAGTGAAAAAGAGGTGAACACCGTTATCTTAGATTGGATATTTTATTAATTGCAGAATTAGTGAAAGAACTAAAGAAGACTATGCTATTCTCGCAAGGTATAAGTCATTCTGGTTATTAGAAGTGGTCCGCATACAAAATATTTAAAAGTAAAAAAGGGATATTACATAATGAAATTAATGAACACTGTAATGTTTTTGGTGCTTTCATGTTTTTTCTGCCAAGCTCAAGCAATAGAATTTGCAAGCGTTGGTCAAATTGGACCAACTCCACCTTGGAATCCAATGGCTGAGCCCCTCGAAAATATCGACCTTCAAGCAACCGAAGATATCGCAGGAGATTCTATTATGGTTGCCCTAGGTGCAGGTGATCCTGCTTTTGCTGTGGGCGGTCGGATTGTATTAACCCTAACCGGTGGTGCCACATTTGCTGATGTTGCCTATTCCTTAGAACAATGGGCGGGAGGAGCGGGTACAGGCAACTTGAATTTTGCAGTGTTTCAAGTACCAGTACCCAATCCAGGGTCTACGCAAATTGAATTTATACTGCAAGATGATGGCCTTAACCCAATCGCAGCTGAAGATTCATTTATCCTCAGTGGTGCAGTCATTGCTGGACAAGCAAGCAATTTTAACCTACCAGTGATCCCAGGAGTGGATATCAGTCTAGAAGTAGAGGTGTTCGATAATCTCAATGCTTCCAACGGTAACGCTCAAACGATTATATTTGAGAGTAACCTAGCGCCCGTTTCCCGGCCGATACCAACTATCAGTTTTTGGGGATTGGCTGCACTGTCTCTAGTCCTGGTTGGTTTCGCGCGCTATAGACTGCGTGAAGATTCTTAAGAGGGTTTTAACCGGGCATTATAGGTTAGATCCACTCTCAACCAGTGGCGAGATAAGGCTAGGCGTGACGAAGGTGATACGAGGATAATCATCATTTGGCACTACTTCGTCAAGTAGTGCCTGGCTTTTTAACCGGCCCTCCCAAGTCCCTATACAGTTATCCTCGTCATTGGCCTCTCTTGCGATTCTTACATTGAGGTTTCGCATGAACCAGCTGACATCATAGTGTCTGAGACGCCACTTTTCGATATCTTCTGCCACAAAATTAATTTTAGTTTTGATAGCTTTATGCTATTCAGGTAGTGGTCAACTATAGGGCTTGGTTTGTAGAGTTAGGTCAACCGTAATCTGGGGTATCAATCTCAACAGATTGAATAACTTCAGTTTCTCGCTTCGATGCATCAATCCATTCAATGATGCTCGGATGATTCAATACACTCTTCATATATCTCTCTTCAATGGCTGGAAGAGGAATACTATAACCATAAAACCGAATGGCTATAGAGCGCTCATGGGGATCGACTGGCCATCCATGGTTTTCAAGATACTGCTCTGATATATATTCGAGAATGGATAAAGAGTCCCATATGAGCAACTCATTGTCTTTCAATATCGGAACTTTGTAGTCTGAATTGTAATCAGATAACTCTTCGTCTGTTGTTTATGTAAAGAGCGCAACCTTTTTCTCTTGGAAGTCTATATGATGATGCTTCAACAATATCCAGGGCCTGAGTGACCAGGATGAATAGTTTTTATTCCCTATTATGAGCGTTAGGTTTGACATATGTTAAGCCTTTATTCGTATTTGTAGATCAGAACAACGGCAACGCTTGTAAACTACAATTTGTATAAATAGATTTAAGTGCAGAGATTTAAATATTATAAATAAACACAGATTTAATCTGTCGTGGTTTGTATAACTAGGCGCTTACTTTGATAGGAAGAGTTTAGGCACTCAATTTAACTAAAAAAAGTTCGTATATATAATAGGACGTAGGATGCGGTGAGGCACGAACCGCATCAATAACAGAATGCAGCGATTCACAAACATCAATGATGCGGTTCATGCCTCACCACATCCTTCGTAATAATCTTACCGTACGTTACGAGTTGGTACTTGGACTGGGGTGCCAATCATCGGCTTTAGCGTGATGGCTGCGGATGTCAGCTCAACTCAGCTCAGGTAGGCGAGACGGTTGAGCTCATACGAAGGGTTAATCGGAATTAGATCACTTAGCAGAAATAGAATCGGTTCCATGAGTCATTAGCTCATTGATAATAGAGTGGGGTGAGTGAAACTAATCTAAACATATATTACTTGGTGGGCTCACTAGGACTCGAACCCAGGGTCAAGGGATTCTGATTTTACCTAAAGAACAATAAGTTATTGTTAAGTACGAGAAAGTTACCCTAATCTAGCGAAACTGAAAGAACCTTATATACAGTAACTTAGCGTAATTTGGCGTAGATGGGCAAAACTAACGGATGTACCGCTGCTGTACCAGGTCCGGCTTTTACGCGCGCCCATTAAGGACGACCGTGGGAATGGACGGCGGAGAAGGTGATAGCTATAGTAGTAAGAGGTATTACCTTTGACTATAGAGGTCGTAGTATGGCTAAAGCAACATCCATCAAGCTTGATGACGAGTTGAAAGGGCGTGTTCAGCGCCTGGCGGAAGCACGTCGACGCTCTTCGCACTGGATCATGCGCGAGGCTATTGCTCAGTACGTCGAGCGCGAGGAAGCACGCGAGAGCTTCAAGCAGGAAGCCTTGGCCTCCTGGGCGGCCTACAAGGAAACGGGCCGCCACTTGACCGGCGAGGAAGTTCGCACCTGGCTGAGCACCTGGGGCACCGATGACGAAACGGTGGTGCCTGAGTGCCACGAGTAATTGTTACCGAAGGCGCAGCAGAAGGAGGCAGGCTATTCATGAAAACCAACCAAAGCTACGAGGACAGTCAGAGCGCCGAGGTAGATCGGCAAAAGATTAGCGGTGAAAGCCCGCTACTTGATAAGCAATAGCGATCTGCAAGACCCCGAGTCATAGGCCTGGTGCATGTGCAGATGTCTTTTGTGCGGAACTTGGGAGATCCTGTCTATCACTGAGGAGAGTGCCGTTGGAGGAAAGCACAAGCATTAGCTCCTCGAAATAGCGTTCCACTCTGTGTCAAACGGGTTGGCTGACATTTTAGTGGGCAGGTGTCGAGTAATGGGGGGGGCTGCCTCATACCACAACAGGATTCACATTGGTTGGCATCTGGCATTTGTTTTTGAATAGGACGTAGGATGCGGTGAGGCACGAACCGCATCAATAACAGAATGCAGCGATTCACAAACATCAATGATGCGGTTCATGCCTCAAAACATCCTGCGTAATAAGCTTACCGCACGTTACGAGTTTGGTGGGCCCACTAGGACTCGAACCTAGGACCAAGGGATTATGAGTCCCCTGCTCTAACCAACTGAGCTATGGGCCCGAAAACGGCGGGATTTTAGCAGATAGCAACACCTTTGGTATAGGTGGTATTGCTACTGCTATCCGTATTTTTTAATCGTTATCGAGGAAACTGCGGAGTCTGTCGGAGCGGGAAGGGTGGCGCAGTTTGCGCAACGCTTTGGCTTCGATCTGACGGATACGTTCACGGGTGACGTCGAACTGCTTGCCAACCTCTTCGAGGGTATGGTCGGTGTTCATGTCGATACCGAAACGCATGCGCAACACTTTGGCTTCGCGGCTGGTAAGGCCGGCGAGCATGTTTTGGGTTGCTTCTCCAAGTCCTTCTGCGGTGGCAGACTCGATCGGGGATACCACGCCGGAATCTTCAATGAAGTCACCCAGGTGGGAATCTTCGTCGTCACCAATCGGGGTCTCCATGGAGATCGGCTCTTTGGCGATCTTCAATACCTTGCGGATTTTGTCCTCTGGCATCTCCATACGCTCTGCCAGCTCTTCCGGGGTGGCCTCGCGACCCATCTCCTGGATCATCTGGCGCGAAATACGGTTGAGCTTGTTGATTGTCTCAATCATGTGCACTGGAATACGGATAGTACGGGCCTGATCAGCAATGGAGCGGGTGATGGCCTGACGAATCCACCAGGTGGCGTAGGTTGAGAACTTGTAGCCGCGACGGTATTCGAACTTATCTACTGCTTTCATCAAGCCGATGTTGCCTTCCTGGATCAGGTCGAGGAACTGCAGGCCGCGGTTTGTGTACTTCTTGGCGATAGAGATAACCAGTCGCAGGTTGGCTTCGACCATCTCTTTTTTGGCTCGACGAGCCTTCGCTTCACCAATCGACATTTTGCGATTGGTCTCTTTGATTTCGCTGATGCTCAGCTGGCAGTCGCTTTCGATGGAGACAAGACGCTTTTGCGCGCGCAGGATCTCCTCTTCGTGCTCTTTCAGAGCCTCAGCATAGGATTTGCCGCTGTTGATCTGTGCGCCAATCCAATCAAGGTTGGTCTCATTATCTGGAAATGAGGAGATGAACTCTTTGCGTGGCATGCGAGCTTTGTTCACGCAGAGCTGCATGACAATACGCTCTTGATTACGAATGCGCTCAATGATGTCTCGCAGGGTGTAAACCAGCAGATTGAATGTTGCGGGCACCAATTTGAACTCAAGAAATGTCTCGGAGACCGAGTCTGCTGCTTTCTGGGTTTTAGCGCCGGAGCGGCCGTGCTTCTTGAGGGCTGTGCATAGCGTGTTGTAACGTTTGCGCAGCTCTTTGGCTTTGGCTGCAACCTCTTCAGGATCTGGACCGGTGTTTTCCGGTTCCTCGTCCTCATCATCGTTGCTGTTATTGTCACTGTTGGCCTCGGCGTTCTCTTTTAATGCCTGAGGCTGTACAGGGGTAGGGATCTCATCTGGTTCGTTGGGGTCGATGAATCCACTGGTGATATCAGCCAGTCTGGCTTCGCCTTCTTCTACCTTCTCCAGTTGTGTGCAGAGCAGATTAACTGTCGTCGGGAAGGTGGCCAGGGCTGCTGAGACTTGATTCAGTCCCTCTTCGATGCGCTTGGCAATGCGTAGCTCACCTTCACGAGTGAGTAGCTCCACTGTACCCATTTCACGCATGTACATGCGCACCGGGTCGGTGGTACGTCCAAATTCACTGTCAACGCTTGCAAGAGCCGCAGCTGCAGCTTCAGCCGCATCTTCATCGGCCGAAACGGCATTGTCACTGAGGTTTGTGTCTTCTAAGTCAGGAGCAGACTCATGGACAGTGATACCCATATCGTTGATCATCCTTATGATGTCTTCGATCTGTTCGGGTTCAACTATACCTTCAGGTAGGTGATCGTTAACTTCCGCGTAGGTGAGGAAACCTTGTTCCTTACCTTTTGCAATCAGTTGTTTTAATTGAGATTGCTGCTGTTCCTGGTTCATCTTCTACCTTGTTATCAGACGAGGTTGGGAATGCCGAGACTGAACTCGCCATATTAGCACATTTTTATATAGTTGCACTAGTTACAGATAGGGTGGTTTAAATTAAGATTCTGTATCATCCTGTTGTATCTTTCCTGGAAAACGCCGTTTTATCTCTTCAATCTGCTCTTCAGACAGCTCGCTGGGGGGTATATTCCCCAAATGTGGTCTGGCTTGTTTGTGATATTGTTCGTTCAACCTGTGAAGTGCGTCACGAAATTCTGCCTCTTGATCCATCCCTGGCAGGTCAAATTTATAGTTTGCCTGGGTCAATTTGTTGAGATGGGAGAAGTACTTTGTGTCACGCCACCGTTCTATCAAGGCTGCCTTACTAAGCGTAGGTTGCACTCGAATAATTTCAAGTAGTTGCTTCAATAACTCGATTCCAGGGTTATCCCAATTCTGCCACGTAGTGGGTACCTGATCTGCCACCTCATACACATGGGGATGATCCAGCAATAATGCAATAGCAGTTCGAATTGGTGTGGGTGCATGTGGCTTGGCTGGAGCGGTTGTGGCACTGGGTGGTGGTGTGTGGTGGCTCTGCTCTGATTGGCTGGTAGCCTGCAGATGGCCCTGTTTGAGCCCTACCAGCTCTTCCAGGCTTTGATACATCATTTGACGGAACACCCCTTTGGGTAACTTTTCCAGTAGGGGCTTGGCTAATTGAGCCAGCTTGGCGCGCCCATCAATTGACGCCATGTGGACTTGATCAGAGAGGTGCTGCAGTAGAAATTCTGATAGGGGGGTAGCCTGTTCGATGCGCTGCGTGAAGGCGTCGCTGCCCTCTTTGCGTACCTGAGTATCAGGATCCTCTCCCTGAGGAAGAAAGAGGAATCTCACTTCACGACCATCGCGCATCAGGGGCAAACTGGTATTGAGCGCTTTCCAGGCGGCATCGCGACCAGCACGGTCACCATCAAAACAGAAGACAACTTCGGAACAGTTTCTGAATATCAGCTCCAGATGTTCCTGGGTGGTGGCTGTGCCCAGTGTCGCAACGGCGTTATAGATGCCGTGTTGAGCCAGTGCAACCACGTCCATATAGCCTTCCACAACCAGCAGGTAGGTGATTTTCTGGTTGGCCTGACGTGCCTCATAGAGACCGTAAAGCTCTCTGCCTTTATGAAACAGCAGGGTTTCCGGGGAGTTCAGGTATTTTGGCTTATCGTCTCCCAGAACCCGGCCACCAAAGCCAATTGTTCTGCCTCGGGGATCCCTGATGGGGAAGGTGATCCGGTCTCTGAAGCGATCGTACTGTTTGTTGTTGCTCTCACTGAGTAGGCCGCATTTAAGGAGCTGACCCATGGTTGCGTTGTCGCTGCCCAGATTGCTGGCCAGGGTATCCCAGCCGGGCGGGGCGTAGCCGATGCCGTAACTGGCTGCAATCTGGCCACTCATGCCCCGTGATTTGAGGTATTCGATGGCGGTCGGCCCGTTGGTGTGGTGTTTGAGCTGGTGCTGGTAGAACTGGGCCACTTTTTCCATCAGTGCATAGAGTGGTCGTAAATCCGGACCTTGCTCGTGACTGCCCTCTCTGGGGACTTCCAGGCCTGAGTGTTGTGCCAGCTCTTCCACTGCTTCCACAAAGCCAAGATTGTCATACTCCATGAGAAAACTGATGGCAGAGCCGTGGGCGCCACAACCAAAGCAGTGGTAGAACTGTTTTGTCGGACTGACAGTGAAAGAGGGGGTCTTTTCGTCGTGGAAGGGGCAGCAGGCCTGGAACTCCTTGCCGCTCTTCTTAAGTTGCACGCGCCTGTTGATGATATCGACGATATCAACGCGATTGAGCAATTGATCGATAAACTGTGCGGGGATCTTGCCTGCCATAATTGTCAGATGGCCGCTTGTGTAGTGGTGGCAAGGATAACCGAATATTCGGTGGACTGCCTCAGCTGCTTATCAACCAGCCAGCTTCTGTTTGACCAGGGCGCTTACTTTGCCCATATCGGCACGCCCCTGCATCTCAGGCTTGAGCTTGCCCATGACCTTGCCCATGTCCTGCATGCCAGCGGCACCGACTTCCTGGATGGTGCTTTCGATCATGCTGGATATCTCATCTTCGTCGAGACCGGCAGGCAGGTAGTCCTGGATGATGGCGATTTCACGCTTCTCCTGGTCTGCCAGCTCCTGGCGTCCAGCGGATTCGTATTGATCTACCGAATCCCGGCGCTGCTTGATCATTTTGTCGAGGATGGCTAGAACCTGACTGTCGTCAAGTTCTATTCTCTCATCCACCTCACGCTGTTTGATGGCAGAGGTGATCAGCCGCAAGGTGCCCAAACGGGCCTTATCCTTGGCTTTCATGGCCACCTTGACATCATCTTGGATGCGATTTTTCAACATGAGGGATAGCTACTGGTCAGAAGATCAGTATTGACGTTCGAAACGACGGCTCTCACGTGAGACCTTTTTCAGGTTACGCTTAACAGCAGCGGCTGCTTTGCGCTTGCGTTCCCAGGTGGGTTTTTCATAGAACTCACGGCGACGGACTTCGGCAAGTACGCCAGCCTTCTCGCATGAGCGCTTGAAACGACGCATAGCAACTTCAAAAGGTTCGTTCTCTTTAACGTGTACGTTAGGCATCTATGATGTATCCTCGCTTGTTTTAAGCTTCGCCGATCGATCGAAAGGCGGGAATTCTACTCATTGCTACCCCGGTTTGCAAAGGGGTTGTGTAAAAAAATCGGGTTAAATCCACTCTATATGCGTATTTTAGGTATTGAAACCTCCTGTGACGAGACCGGCGTTGCTATTTTCGACCATCAGCAGGGGTTGCTGGCGGAAGCTCTACATAGTCAGATTGCTATTCATTCAGAGTATGGGGGGGTGGTGCCGGAGCTGGCCTCCCGGGACCATGTGCGAAAGGTACTGCCTCTGATTCGTCAGCTTTTCGCTGATGCCGGCATCGAGCCTGAGAGTCTGGATGGGGTGGCCTACACAACCGGGCCGGGTCTGGTTGGAGCTTTGATGGTTGGGGCATCGGTGGGAAGAAGTCTGGCCTGGTCCTGGGGGATTCCAGGGATTGGGGTTCATCATATGGAGGGGCATCTGCTGGCACCGATGCTTGAAGCTGAGCCGCCGGCGTTCCCATTTATCGCCATGTTAGTCTCTGGAGGACATACCCAATTGGTTGAGGTGCAGGGGGTAGGGCGTTATCAATTAATGGGAGATACACTGGATGATGCCGCAGGTGAGGCTTTCGACAAGACTGCAAAGCTACTGGAATTGCCCTATCCAGGTGGACCTGAACTCTCAAAACTGGCTGAGCTGGGTGACCCGAAACGTTATCGTTTTCCCCGACCAATGACTGACCGTCCCGGTCTCGATTTCAGTTTCAGTGGACTGAAGACCTTTGCCTTGAATACCCTGCAGACGGCAACTAAAGAGGAGGGTGGCTCACTTTCAGATCAGACCCGTGCAGATATCGCCCGTGCTTTTGAAGCGGCGGTGGTGGATACCTTGCTAATCAAATGTCGTCGCGCAGTACGTCAAAGCGGAATCACACGCCTGATCATGGCCGGTGGAGTAAGCGCCAATCAGCGCTTGCGAGCGCGTATTGGGGAGATGATGGAGAAGGAAGGCGGTGCTGCTTACTATCCCAGACCAAGGTTTTGTACCGATAACGGGGCGATGATCGCCTACGCCGGGTGCCAGCGTTTGATGGCGGGAGAGCGTGCTGATTTGAGCTTTTCAGTCACTCCGAGATGGCCGATGGATGAGCTTAGAGGCTTGTAACACGCCGTACCCCGGGGTCGGAGTCGAATCGGGAGCGGAGTGGCTTGCGAGGGAAGTGCACTTGCGTTTTTTCGAGGTATTTCACGATATGTGCGCTCTCGACTCCGACCCCTGATGTTTAAATGGGAGTTTTTGATGCTTCCCCGGCGATTTCACGAACCATTTTTGGTACCAGGTAACCGGGTAGTCGTTGCAGCAGTTGCTGTTTGAGATCTTCTGCGATCTGTTGTTCCACTTCGAAGTGGGCAGCGCCGGAAACCCGGTCGAGCAGGTGGAGGTAGTAGGGCATGATGCCGACTTCAAACAGCCTCTCACTCAAACTTACCAATGTTTCTGCGTCATCATTGACCCCTTTTAGAAGTACCGATTGATTCAGCAGCGTGATGCCAGAGCGCTTCATCAGGCTACACGCCTCTGCCACTGCTGGTGAGAGTTCCCTGGGGTGGTTGACGTGTAGCACCATAACCGTTTGCAACGGGGTATCCCTCAATAGGTTGAGCAGCGCTGGCGTGATCCGTTGGGGTAGCACCGCGGGAAGGCGGGTGTGCAGTCGCAGGCGTTTGAGTTGCGGCAGGGCGTGTAACTGCAGCAGCATGTTGCTGAGGCGCTGATCATTGATCATTAAAGGGTCGCCGCCGCTGAGAATCACCTCGTTGATTGAGGGCTGCTTCTTCAGGTAATCGATGATCTGCTGCCACTGCTGTGGGGTTGCTGTACCGTTCTGGTATGGATAGTGACGTCGAAAACAGTAGCGACAGTGTATGGCACAGGCCCCGGTGGCCAGTATAAGCACCCGGCCCTGGTACTTATGCAGCAGTCCAGGTTGCTGTTTTGCTACCAGGTCGCCAACTGGATCGGCAATGAAACCGGGGGATTCAATCATCTCTTCACTGCAGGGGAGAACTTGCTGTAGTAAGGGGTCGTCCGGGTCTCCCTTGTTCATCAGAGCAGCGTATTCCCTGGGCAGCTTGATAGAAAATTGGCGCTGGGCCTGGGTTGCGCTGAAGGCGTGATCAGGATCGAGTTGCAGATACGCCAGCAGGCTTGTCAGGTCGCTAAAGCCCTGGGATAGAGCATCTTGCCACACTGATCCCTGCACACCGGCTCTCGACTCAGGTATGATGTGCGCCGCAATTGAATTGTTTCGTGAGGATGACATGGCTAGCTATAGCACCAATGAGTTTAAGGGTGGGTTGAAAATAATGATGGATGGCGACCCCTGCTCTATTATTGAAAACGAATTCGTTAAGCCTGGCAAAGGTCAGGCCTTCAATCGAGTAAAAATACGCAATCTCAAAACCGGCCGGGTTTTGGAAAAGACCTTCAAATCCGGTGAATCTGTGGAAGCTGCTGATGTCCATGAAACCGACATGCAGTACCTCTACAACGACGGTGAGTTCTGGTACTTCATGGATCCTGACAGTTTCGAGCAGGTAAGTGCCGACCAGGCAGCGGTGAGTGATGCTACAAAATGGCTCAAGGAGCAGGACCTCTGTCAGGTGACTCTGTGGAATGGCTCGCCGATTATCGTTGAGCCCCCTAAGTTTGTGGTTTTGAGTGTAGCCGATACAGATCCTGGTCTGAAAGGGGATACTTCAGGCAGTGGTGGAAAACCAGCGACATTAGAGACTGGTGCTGTGGTACGTGTGCCTCTGTTTGTGCAGATTGATGAGCTGATCAAAGTCGACACCCGCTCTGGTGAATATGTCTCTCGTGCCAAGGAAGATTGATCACGATTTGTTTTAGCGACAGATCTTATTTGAGTGATCTTTTGAGATGACCCGGAATGATGATTGGCGGCCCTCGGCCTCCTTTGCAATAATGCGTCGCCGGGCGAAGTTGTTACGTGATATTCGGGACTATTTCTGGCAGGCGGGGGTACTCGAGGTTGAGACCCCTGTCTGCTCCAGATTCGCCAATACCGATCCTGCCATCGATTGTTTCTCCACCAACTATACCGGGCCAGAGGCCGCACAGGGTCTTGCGCTCTATCTACAGACCTCCCCTGAATTTCCTATGAAGCGTCTGCTCTGTGCCGGTAGTGGGCCAATCTATCAAATATGTAAGGCGTTCCGGGATGGTGAGTTGGGTGGTCGGCATAATCCTGAATTTACCCTGTTGGAGTGGTATCGGCCTGAATACGATCACCTCAGATTGATGAATGAAGTGGCTGATTTAGTCAATGCTGTGAGTGATAGAGCCCTGCCGGTGGAGAAGCTGACCTATCGAGAGGCTTTTCAACAATTCCTTCAGATTGATCCACATATCGTTGATATCGAGCAGTTGAGAGCTTGTGCCATTGAAAATAAGCTACCAGGTGTCGAGGATCTTGTATTAGATCGGGATGGCTGGCTCGATCTGTTGCTTAGTCATTTGATCGAACCCCATTTAGGCGAACAGAAGATGACTTTTCTCTACGACTACCCAGCCAGTCAGGCTGCCTTGGCAAAAGTCAGGCAGCAGTCACCTGCGGTAGCCGAACGGTTTGAGCTCTATATGTCTGGCGTTGAGATTGCTAACGGATTCCATGAGCTGGATGATGCGGAAGAACAGAAACGACGCTTCACTGAAGATAATCAGCGCAGACTTGAAGCGGGACGATCATCATTGCCTATGGATGAGTGGTTGCTAAAAGGGCTTTCTGAGGGATTGCCCCACTGTTCTGGTGTGGCCTTGGGGTTGGATCGTTTATTGATGGTGTTGTCAGGCTGTGACAAGATCGAGGATGTGATCAGCTTCGGTTTTTTTCGGGCTTGAGCGGTTCAGAGAGCAACCCTGCTAAAATAAATTCTCATCGATTTGTCTACTATGCTTCAGGTCACGCAGAGGACACAAGCAATCAATAGAGGTGCTCTTGATTCACTTTTTCAGACAAGGGATAGAGCAGGGCAACTCAATGGTTTATGTCGACGATATCCGCAAGCTCAACTCTAGTCGTATTGAGCTGTTGATCGAATGCAGTTTACAGGCCTATAACGCCTTCTCAGAGAGCCAGGCTGACCAGTGTCTTTCAGAAAATGTAACCCCCCCTATGGGATTTGAACTGCTCGACTCCTGGAGTGGTGTGGATGCTCTGTTTGGAGAGGGGAAAAAAGTTGAAACCTATGGCCTGGTATTTCGTTCTGTCGAGGCCCCTTGGCGATATGTTTTTGCTTTTCGTGGTACAGACAGTGCATTGGATATGCTCGATGATTGTGGTGTCGAACCGCAAGCTTTTGTGCCCTTTGACTCTGATGTGGTTGTGCCAGATGAGGTTTGGGTCGAGTCTGGATTCAACGATATTTACAGAGGTGAATATGGCGTTGTAAGTTCGATGCAACAGCAGCTGTTCGCTTTGATTGATAAATATCTGGCTTCATCAAAGCCTGTCAGTGAGGTCTATATCACTGGCCACAGTCTGGGGGGAGCATTGAGCCAACTGTTCATGCTGGATC
The DNA here is from genome assembly GCF_058244675.1 of Candidatus Thiodiazotropha sp. AKIB8. NCBI lineage: Bacteria > Pseudomonadati > Pseudomonadota > Gammaproteobacteria > Chromatiales > Sedimenticolaceae > Candidatus Thiodiazotropha > Candidatus Thiodiazotropha sp. AKIB8. Next base: position 50,181 of record NZ_JBSYOO010000010.1, read on the forward strand.
TGGCCCTCTCCAGGCCGGAAGTTACTGGTGAGAACATCAATTTTGCATCACCACGTGTAGGCAATGGAGCATTCGTCGATTTTTACCGGACTCAGACACCCGATACAAACCTGAGAGTAGTGAATTTTCATGATGCTGTTCCTAATATGCCCCCTGAAGAGCTAGGATTCAAACACTACCCTGCGGGCTACCTGATTGCTTTTCATGCTAATGACATGCTTGGTAAATTGGATCTCAAGGCTGCGCATTCTAGTGTCAACTATAAGGCGGTCATTGCCTGTGCCGTAAACAGCGGTGATGGCATATGTTGTGACAAGCAACTGCCGGTTGGTGAAAATGTAACGATTCGATGCGATCGGCCAAAAACTTAAGTATTGATGATCTAAACTATCTGGAACAGTGGCCGCAAAGCTTTCATAGCTTTAATGGAACGGTGTACAGTGGTTAGTGGGCCGTTAGGATACCGCTGCTGAATAGCCACAATCTAAAGAGGCATGATATGTCGATAATAAAGGATGTTCTGGAAGAAGCAGAAGCGATAGCGGTCAAGTTACATAAGCAGCCAGATGGCTATGATCCAGCAGAGTTGAAAACGCTTGCAGAAATAGCCGATACGATTAGCTGTGGATCTGTATTGCTATGTAGTGGTACAGCAGCAGAGAGTCGATTGATTGAAGAGGTAGATGAGACAGATTTCAGCCACTCTGCGATGATTGTCCGATTTCATGGTGATCCTCAACTCTATCTGTGGACCGCTGATACGATAGATCAGATGGACGATCAGATAGACAAGGAGTCGAATCCGGATCATCCAGGAACCCATCTGTTGATCCTTGCGGACTATGTTGCCAATCTGGACAAGTACTATCCTTCCCCCGATGGTTCAAAATATCGTTTTGCTGTCGCCAGATTGCAGGGGGTAGAGATCGATGAGAAAAGACTCTGGTCAGTGATGTATGACTATGACGGTACACCCTTTCCTCCAACCAAGCAGGAGTTTCTCCATTGGATAGAGGGTCAGGCTGATGTAGATAGCGGTATGTTGAATTCGTTCTGTGCCCAGATGGTGGCCAATACCTACCAGAAAATGGGTTGGCTTAGCAAGAAACACCCACCAAATCACTACAATCCTGGTTCATTTGCCAAGACAGAGACGATCAACAGGGAGTTGACTGGCAGTGCAAGTCTCCAGCAACCTCAATATTTTAAGCTGTAGCGTGATTCACCCAACAGGTGATCATGACTATCGAAGCTATTTTCTACAAAATCAGGAATCAGCCATTAGAATGGAGCGGTCAACTGATTTTTTTAGGTTCAATGTCTGCTCTGGTTATCTGTTCAAGCCAAAGCTTTTCAACTATGATGCGAGCAAGCGAGGGAAGCGCTTTTTATAGCAAGGTGTTCTTTTTTTTTAGCTTTTTGCAAACCAAACCTATCCTCGCATGACACTCGATATCCCATCCATCTACTTTGTCAGCGTCGTCACCAATCTGGCGATGACCTTTGCTGTGGTGATTGTTGCACTACGTCAGTCAATACCTGGATTGACAAAGCTTGGCTGGGCACTGGTTGCGAATAGCGGTTATTATCTTATGGTCGGTGCCCGAGATGTCATTCCTGAGATCCTGGCAGTCGGTATTGGTAATATGTTGGGGGCATTGACCCTTACCTTGGTTTTAAAGGCTGTGCTCAACATACGTCGTGCACAATTACTCCCTGCACTCTATATCATTCCGGTTGTGCTGATGCTGATTGTGAGCCTCTTGCTGATTGATGACAGGGCGGCCAGACTCATCATCGCTTCGTTTATCCTCAGTTATCAGATTGCTTTGATTCTATGGGCGTTGTTGCGCAAGGGTAATGTTTTCGTCGGGCGCGGCCGGATGATTATGGCCATAGCCTGTGTTGTCGGCATGTCGACTATGACCTATCGAGGTTTATCTTTGTGGTTTGGATGGCATGAGGTTTCGCCATTCCAGTCCAGGGATACTCTGACAACCCTGTTCTACATGATCAACTATCTGGGTATGTTTTTTCTTGCTTTTGGTTTTGTATTGACAACGGTTGAACAGAGCGCTGAACAGAATCGGCGCATGGCCCGCGAAGACCCTTTGACCGGACTCTCAAACCGACGTGCACTCTTTGAAATCATGGATAAGCTATTTGCCAAAGCTGAAACTGATGGTCAGCCGCTAAGCTTGATGATTATAGATGTGGATCTGTTCAAGCAGGTTAATGATCGTCACGGACATCAGGTGGGTGATGTGGTGTTGAAACATGTCGCGACTACCATCAAAGAGCGTCTTCGCAAGGGTGATATTGTTGGACGCATCGGAGGCGAGGAGTTTCTCGTGGTCTTACCTGAAACCCCGCCTGATGGGGCGATACAACTTGCAGAGGAACTGAGGCACTCCATGGCTTCAAAATCGGTTGCCAACAATGGAGATGAGATTGGCGTGACAATCAGTATTGGACTCTACTGCTCTGGATGTTTGGCATCTTCGCAGACCCCGGATAGTGTCATAGCCTCTGCGGACAAGGCCCTCTATCGGGCCAAGAGTAATGGTCGCAACCGGGTTGAGATCAATGAGGTTATCTCTGCCGTCTCCGCATAAATTATCTGTTCACACACCCATTTTGAAGTGGAGGAATCCACCCCTCTCTGTATAGTTGTGCTTAGGGTGGTTGTACTGCTGATCCTCTCTGAACGAGTGGTAGTAGGAGATGTCAGCTGTAATATCTTTTCCAACAGGGAGAGTGATCGATAGTGACCACTTATCCTCATCCCGCTTATTGTTATAGGGGCCGATACCACCGAGTATGGCTACATATAGTGGGTCAGCGATAGTTGCATTGGCCTTGTGGATCGATTTTGAGTTTTCTAGAGTCATCTGCCAATCATCCCAACTAATACCAATTGTGACTATATTGCTCTCTTTCCGCTCGGTCAGTTTTTCTGTTGCGGGAAGATAGGGTCGCTGACCTTCGCCATCATGGCGCACAAAATTCAATTCAATTTCAAGACCATTCAATCGACCTGCCAGCTCAATGCCTTTTAAAACATCGTCGCTCTCAAGTGGATTGAAAGAACCCCGATAGGAGCCCCAACCAAAAATGGGAGCAATCAGGGTTATGCCATCCGTTTCACTATTCAGATGGAGACCAGCGGCAATATCGGTATGGTCATAATCAAAACGGTTGTCCGGAAATAGTGGGGTGGTATAGATGTTGTTCTTATTGCCACTGATACTCTTCGTGTGAAGATAGAGCTGGTTGTAAGTGCCTGTTGCTTCAAAGGTGTTTTCAGCTGCATCAACCAGACTGTTATAGTCGACAAATGATGTGTGATGTCTGAGCGTATAGTCGTGGATCTCTCGTTGCCACTCCAGCCTGGCATCAAATTGATCACTGTCATAGTCAATCATTGCGCCAATACCTTCAATGCTAATATGCTTTCCACCCGGCTCATCATCGGTCTTACCCAAATAATCACGAATGCCGAATCCAGCCTTGAATACACCTTCGCCTGTATCCCATTTTGCCCCGTAACGGCATTCTAGGTCGTGTGCTGAGAACGATTTCCAATCAGCATTCCGAACATCAGAGATACCAACGATATTGTTGAACGAATCAATTCTTGTCTCGCCAGTAAGCAAACCTGGTTTACAACGGAAGAGTCCTACTGGCGTTATGAGTGAGGCGGAAACCCCCAGGGTATTGAGGTGGTAGTCGATATCCTGGCGTGTCTTGGTGAAGGCACCGATTGTCAGACTCTCTATAGCTTGTAGATCCGCGACCAAAAAGAGAAATGGCAGGGAGAGTATCTGGCGGGTTCTTTGTAACATATGAATAGGAAATAGTGGATCTATGTGTGAGTGCGTCGACGACAGTAATAGAGCCTGTAACTAGACACTATTTAAATATAATAATCCAATCTACATTTTTCAGATAGCTGACAGAGTTTAAGGACTCTCAACTTTACCCTGTTATTAGCAGGGCTAAACTGTTTTATTCCCCATTCTCCACTAAGCTTAAGGAAGGACTGATTATTCTGGTTCAGAGGATATGTGTGGGTTCATTTCAGGGAAGAGTGGCTTTGTTTGAACAGGCTAAACATCCTTTCTGATGTGAGTCGGCTGCCACTCCAGTTTTTCCAGCCAGAAGCTATTAAAGAGATTTTTTACGATATTTTACAGTATTGAATAATGATTCAGTATGCGGGTCGTATGGTGGTGCAACTATATAGGCGTTGTCGAATTGGTTTTTTTGTGTTGCTACTTTTGGCTTCGCTAGGCGTGGCCAATGCCGGCACTCTGGTGGTAGAAAAACAGGGGCTGGTAGTGCCTCTGATAACAGATCTGCCAAAAGGGTTAGCGCTCGATTGGCCTCAATTGGAACAGTTTTACGAGACCCAGCAGCAACCGTTTGTCTGGCATGATGAGGGGCAACTCAACGCTCGGGGGAGGATGCTGTTTGAGTGGCTTGCGTCGTCTGTTCAGCAGGGATTGAATCCACGAGACTACTATGTGGATCGCTTGCGCTATCTGTTAAATAGCTTTCAACCCAGTCATCGCTTTCTTCGTGAACTACTGCTTACTGAAGGTTATCTGCGTCTTGCAAAAGATATGCGCCTTGGCAGTACTGATCCACAACTGGTTGATCCACAGTGGCAACTTGCTGGCGACCAATTTGATCCATTGGCGCTTCTTGTTGATGCACTGCGGGATCACTCACTCTCCGCTTTATTGGCTAAGCTCAAGCCGACAAGTGCCGCTTACTGGCGTCTTGCTCAAGCACTGAATTACTATCGGGCCATTCAGGTCTACGGCGGATGGGATTCACTCCAGGGTGAACAGATACTGCGCCCTGGAGCGCGTCATGCTCATGTCGCTGATCTACGCAGGCGTTTAGAAGTTGAGCAGCGTTGGCCACAACAACCTGTAAATGATGCTGACTATTTTGATCAAAGTTTAGCTGCGGATTTACGCCAATTTCAGCGACGTATGGGCTTGAAAGATGACGGCATTCTTGGCAAGGATACACGCCAGGCGCTGAATGTTTCCGTTGAAACCCGTATCGCTCAAATTCGGGTTAACCTGGAACGTTGGCGTTGGTTACCCAATGAGTTGGCGGCTCGTTATCTGCTGGTCAATACCGCTGGTTTCGAGATTGAGTTGATTGATCAGGGTCGTACACTGTTTCATGTGCGAACAGTAAATGGTCGTAAAGAGCGACAAACCCCATCTTTTAACAGCACGGTCACCCATCTTGTGTTTAATCCTCAGTGGACGGTACCCAGATCGATTGCAGTTAAGGATATATTGCCGAAACTACAGTCAGACCATGAATATCTGCAGCATAAACGCATGAGTGTCTACGAGAGGATAGGGGGTGAGTGGCAAGAGGTCGATGCATCACAAATCGACTGGCTGGCTTACCATGAGGATAACTTCCCCTTTGTGCTTAAGCAGGAAGCCGGGGCAGGTAACAGCCTGGGACGTATTAAATTTCATATGCCTAATCAGCATGATATCTATCTGCACGATACCTCTGCGCCGGGGCTCTTCAATCGCCAGAGTCGCGCCCTCAGTTCAGGTTGTATTCGTGTGGAATCAGCAGATCAACTGGCTCGATTACTGATGCAGGATCATACTACTCAAGAGCTCTCCGTAGATGAGTTACTCGATTCAGATAATACTCACCTGACCTCTCTGGTAAATCCTATACCTGTCTATCTGACCTACTTTACCAGCTGGGTGGATGAGTCTGGACAGATCCATTTTCGCCCCGATATCTATCATCGGGATTGGCAGTTGATGATGTCCATGGGGGAGGGGATGGGCCATTTTACTGCCGAGTACGCAGCTGCTCCAGCAGGGGCCTCTCTCTGAAGTTAGTTAAATATGAGGTAAAAGCTACTATTGAAGCAACAAGGCTTGTTGCTTGATAGATAAGCGGCGGTTTATTAAATTTCCACTTCAATAATCCACCACAGATCGATTTAGATCAACATTGGTGTGGCTCGATATTACCCGGTTCCCATTGGGTTAAATCCTTAATGCTCAGTAGGTTACTGTGACCTCAGTCACACGCCCAGCGTACCTGTAGGCTGTTTATTGAACTTTGTCTGGATTTTCTTCAGAAACTGCCGAAAATATCGTCGACTCCTTACTGCAGAGTGAACAAACAGTCATGGCGATTTCTCAAGTTTCAACGGTCAGCCGATTAAGCCGAAGAGCATTTTTAGGTGGATGCCTCTCGGTCGGGGGTATGCTGGTTGCCTCACCGCTGATGGCTGGTTTGATCCAGGAGAATCAACGGACACTCTCTTTTCGCCATACCCATACCGGTGAAAAAGAGAAGATCACCTATTGGCGTGATGGTCACTATCTCAATCAGGAGCTGCAGCAGCTCAATCACTTGTTGAGGGATCACCGAACTGGTGAAATTGCGGCTATGGACACCGGCCTGTTGGATCTGTTGTACGGGTTGCAGCTAAAAGTCGGCAAGAGAGGCGACTATGAGATCATCTCAGCATATCGATCGCCTAAAACAAACCAGATGTTACGCAGCAAGAGCAATGGGGTTGCTAAAAAGAGTTTTCATATGCAGGGAAAGGCAATCGATGTCAGGCTCTGCAACTGTGACTTGAAGTATCTCAGAGAGAGTGCGCTCGCGTTAAAGGCTGGAGGTGTTGGCTACTACCCGAAATCCGGATTTCTACACCTTGATACCGGCCGGGTTCGACGCTGGTAATCCTCTGCTCCTATCTGAGGAGACTACAACCCTTCTATGAGGTCTTGTTTATCAAGCCCGGTCTACCCAGGATTAGTTTACTGGTGGATCACCTTCTGTCATGACTGTCCTTCCGGTTCTGTTTTTGAGTAAGTCAGTCTAGATCTGTTTTTTGTTGCCTCGGTTCTGATATGCGATCAGACCATTTTGCCAGATACCGCCTTCTATCCGTTCTGGTCTCGTAAGCCTGCAACTCGTAGCCTGGATGAAGTGCAACGAAATCCAGGAGAGCAGTACACCAATCATCCCTACTGCCTAGTCCGTAGCCTGGATGGAGTGTAACGGAATCCGGGGGGGAACAGTGTACCAACCATCCCGGATTCCGCTGTGCTCCATCCAGGCTACCTGGCTAGAAGAATTTGATTGTAAAAATAAGGCCACTTGATACTGCTTTTGCCTTCAATGGTGGGGCATGGCCCCACCCTACAGTTCGAGCAGTTAGGGGCATGGCTCCACCCTACCTGTCCGTATTGGCGTAGGGTGGGGCCATGCCCCACCGAGAAGTCAAGTTGATCAACTGGTAAGGGTGGTGGCAAGTTTCGAAGTGCCTGCAGGGGGTTGTAATGTTACTCCTCAAGATGCGGCTGACGCTCTGCAGCCGCTACTTGCTGAGAGCTGGCAGGCTACTGCCTAGTCCGTAGCCTGGATGGAGTGTAACGGAATCCGGGGGGAACAGCGTACCAACCATCCCGGATTCCGCTGTGCTCCATCCAGGCTACCTTGCTTGAATCTATTCCGGTTTGTGCAGAAGCGAAGAAAATCTTCAAAAGTAGTTTCCATTCACTTCAGCAGCTATTTTCTTAAAAGGTATTGTCATTTACCGTTTTGTCTTCTATAGTTCGAAACATGTCGAAATATAGAAGAGATGATGGAGAGATGGCTGAGATGTTCAAGGCTTTGGGTAATTCCCATCGGCTGCAGATCTTTAAGCGCTTGAGCAGTTGCTGTCAGCCTGGTACCCGTTGTGACTTAGAGCAGGCTATGTCGTTCAGTGTAGGAGAGTTGGGCGAAGGACTTGGAATAGCCCCTTCAACACTCTCACACCACCTTAAAGAGCTGCACCGATCGGGATTGATCGAAATGGAGCGGCAGGGAAAGCGCGTAGTTTGCTGGATCGATCCTGAGACGCTTACAAGTCTCGGTAACTTTTTCAAAAACGAATTCCGAGTAACACCTGGAGAAGATTTATGACTGAGAAAACAAGCTGTTGTGGAACAGAGTCAAAACATGAAGCTGGTGATGATAGCCATCGTCAACAAGTGCGAGAAGCCTATACTCAGGTTGCAATTGCCAACAATGAAGGCGATTGCTGTGGGGTTGAGTCAAGTTGCTGTGGTGTGTCTGACGATGCCTCGATCAATACTCTGATTTCAACCCGTCTTGGATATAGCGAGAGTGACCTCCAGCATGTGCCAAAAGGTGCAGATATGGGACTGGGGTGTGGTAACCCTAAGGCAATTGCATCTTTACAGCCAGGAGAGACCGTTGTGGATCTGGGCTCGGGTGGTGGTTTCGATTGCTTTCTGGCCGCGGCGGAAGTGGGGGAAGAGGGGGCTGTGATCGGTGTCGATATGACCCCTGAAATGTTATCTAAAGCCCGAAGTAATGCTGAAAAAGGAAACTACAACAATGTTGAGTTCCGCCTCGGTGAGATAGAGGCATTGCCGATTGCGGATAACACCGCAGATGTGATCATTTCAAACTGTGTAATCAATTTATCACCAGACAAGGCAAGGGTCTTCAAAGACGCACATAGGGTATTAAAACCAGGTGGCCGTTTGGCGATCTCCGATGTTGTGGCAACTGTGGAGTTACCTGAAGAGATGCGAAATGATCCTCAGCTTATCGCAGGTTGTATGGGGAATGCTTCATTGATTGGAACCCTGGAGGGGTGGATAGAAGCGGCAGGTTTTGAATCCATTCGCATCCAGCCCAAAGATGAATCACGGGATTTTATTCGTGATTGGGCACCGGGGCGTGGTGTTGAGGATTATGTGGTCTCGGCAACCATTGAGGCGATAAAGCCGATAAATGGGTAGTTCTAGAAGATTTTGATTGTAAAAAAAGGCTGATTGATACTACTTTTCACCTTCAATGGTGGGGCATGGCCCCACCCTACCTGTCCATATTGGCGTAGGGTGGGGCCATGCCCCACCGAGAAGTCAAATGGATCAACTGGTGAGGGTGCTGGCAATTTTCGAAGTGCCTGCAGGGGTTGGTAATGTTACTCCTCAGGATGCGGCTGATGCTCTGCAGCCGCTATTTGCTGAGAGCTGGCAGGATACTGCCTAGTCCGTAGCCTGGATGGAGTGTAACGGAATCCGGGGGGAACAGTGTACCAACCATCCCGGATTCCGCTGTGCTCCATCCCGGCTACCTAGCTAGAAGGTTTTTGATTGTAAAAAAGGCCGATTGATACTGCTTTTTACCTTCAATGGTGGGGCATGGCCCCACCCTACCTGTCCATATTGGCGTAGGGTGGGGCCATGCCCCACCGAGAAGTCAAATGGATCAACTGGTGAGGGCGGTGGCAAGTTTCGAAGTGCCTGCAGGGGTTGGTAATGTTACTCCTCAGGATGCGGCTGATGCTCTGCAGCCGCTACTTGCTGAGAGCTGGCAGGCTACTGCCTAGTCCGTAGCCTGGATGGAGTTTAACGGAATCCGGGGGGAATAGCGTACCAACCAACCCGGATTCCGCTGTGCTCCATCCAGGCTACCTAGCTAAAGATTTTGATTGTAAAAATAAGGCCACTTGATACTGCTTTTTGCTTTAAATGGTGGGGCATGGCCCCACCCTACAGTTCGAGCAGCGTTGTTCAGTATTAATCTTATTGAGATGAGTAGGTTTTGTTGAGGTTACCCATTGGTCAGGTTAGATTTCCGATCCCGCTGCCCATCTGAACGGGCGTTCCAGGGGTGAAATCCTCGAACCACTCCACTGCGTCTTTACCAAATAGCAGGATCACTGTGGAACCCATGTTGAATCGTCCCATCTCTTCTCCTTTATCCAACTCCACCGTGGTAGGTTGCTGCAGAGGTTCATAGTTCCAGCTTGAGACTCTCAACTGGCTGGGTGTGACTGTGCCTGCCCATACAGTTTCGATGCTGGAGACAAATATGGCGCCCACCAGGATCATTGCCATTGGCCCAGCCGCTGTTTCGAAGAGGCAGATAACCCGCTCGTTGCGGGCGAAAAGTCGGGGTACTTTTCGACATGTTGTCTCGTTAACGCTAAACAGACGTCCAGGTACATGCACCATTTTTTTCAGTTTTCCACCCAGGGGCATATGCAGACGATGGTAGTCTCTGGGGGAGAGGTAGATGGTGGCGAAGTGCCCCTCATCAAACAACCTGGTCATCTCCAGGTCGCCCCCCAGCAGTTCGAACAGCGAGTAATCGTGTCCCTTGGCCTGAAACAGGTAACCTGCTTCAATGTCACCAGCCTGGCTGAGGGTGCCATCTGCGGGGCTGGCAATTTCATTGGCCAGCTGAGTGACTGGTCGGGCATCCGGCTGCAAGGCACGAGTGAAAAAATCGTTGAAACTGCGGTAGCGGGTGGGGTCACTTTCGATTGCTTCCTGCATATCAACTTTGTACCAGTCAATTGCGCGTCTTATCAGCAGGTCCTTAACTGACTTAGTTTCGATCCGGGTCAGACTATGCATCAAACGGGACAGCAGGTGGTGGGGAAGCAAGTACTGGAGGGTCACGAACAGACCTTCAAGAAACCTTTGTGGAAACTCTTTTTGTTTGGATTCGGTTTGATTCATTTTTGACTACTGGGTTGAACCTGAATCCGTGGCTTCAGGTAGAGGTTAATATCTGGATTAAATCCCTGGCGATAGTAGCTGCATCCACCCCATCGGTAAATAGGGCGTGCAAGTGACCTTCGGGACCGATTAAGTAGAGTACAGGCTCTGAACCGTTGAGATCGACACCAAATTTGTTAAAGGCCTCTTCTATCTGCGTAGGGGATCCCTGCAATCCAAATATATTGCCACTGAGTTGAGAAATGGTGCTATCCAGAGCCGCTTCTTTGGATTTTGGCAGATAGAGATAGTGTGCCTTTTGCTGTAACTCAGGGTGTGTTGCGATGCGATTGTGAACCTTCAACAGTCGGGTGAAGGCGGGTGTGGGTTGAGATCTCCCACTAGGATCCAGCATCAGCAGGCTCCAATGGTCGAGCAATCGATGGTTTTCAAATGGCTCTTTGGATTGATCCTGCAGCTTGAATGTGGGGACAGGGGTAGGAGGGGATATGGTGATACCGCTGATTTTTGGGGTGTCACGGCTGGTTTTATGTGAGATACCCGCATAGTAGGCGAGGCCGAAAGTTAACAGGGCCAGGCTCAGAATAACAAACCGGCGTTGTGATGATGAGGGTCGTCTCATGTGGTGACTTTGGGTGTGTCATCCCGGTTGCCCCAGTCAGACCATGATCCTGGATAGCCTCTGCAACGCTCAAATCCGAGATATTGAAGCACGAACCAGGTCAGAGAGGAGCGATGGTGTGTCTGACAATAGGTAATGACCTCTTTGTCTGGGGTTATGCCCAGCTCAGAGAGCATCGCTCTTAATGTTGTTTCAGGTTTCAGGCGGAGATTCCGTTGTCGATCCATTACTTCCAGCCAGTCCAGGTTGACCGCACCAGGAATATGCCCCGGATATTGAGAAAAGCGGGAGAGACCTCTGAATTCATTGATGCTTCTAGCATCCCATAACGCCAGCTCCGGTGATTCCACTCTTTCGAGAATATAGTCGGTAGTCGCCACCACCCGGTGATCCGGTGCTACTTGGTAGTTGGTGGGTGAAGGTGTGGTGACCTCCCTACTACAGGAGTTGCCCTCATTGGCCCATGCATGCAGACCGCCATTCAATAGCGAGTAGTGCTTATGTCCCATGGCATGCAGTGTCCATAGCAGGCGCGATGCATTGCCACCCCCTTCATCATCATAGGCGACAACATGGGTGTCGTTGCCGATACCATGTTCGGAAAAGAGCTGCTGCAGCTGTTCTGGATCCGGTAACAGTCCATGAGTAGGGTGGTCAGAGAGGGTGATGGCCGAGTAGGCAAGATGTACCGAACCTGGGATATGCAGTTCCCGGTAGGTACTATCTTTACAAAGATCCACCACACGCAGGTTTTCTGCCTGTTCGTTCAAACAGGCACTCAAAACCTCCGGTTCCAGCAGAAGTGGAAGTTGCTGATTCAACTTTCTGATGAGAGCGATTTTTGTACTGCTGCCAGTGCAACGCCTCTATTGATCGGTGCATTCATCTCACTTAATACTGCCTCAAGGGAGCTGACACAGAGCAGAATGTTCTCAGCTCTTGCGCTATGGCCCATCAGGCCGATGCGCCAAACTTTACCTGCCAGAGCGCCAAGCCCAGCACCCACTTCCAGGTTGTACTCATTGAGCAAGCGGCTGCGTACTGATGCATCATCAACGCCCTGGGGAATGGATACGGCGTTCAATTGCGGTAGGCGGTGGGCTTCATCAACGATGAAATCGAGCCCCATTGCTTCGAGACCCGCTTTAAGCGCATTGTGCATTTTGATGTGGCGTGCCCAGGAATTTTCCAGCCCTTCTGCCTGCAGTATACAGAGTGCCTCATGTAGACCATAGAGACCATTTACTGGTGCGGTGTGGTGATAGGCGCGCTTTTGGCCGCTGCCCCAATAGCCCATGACCAGGTTCAGGTCGAGAAACCAGCTTTGTACCTTCTGCTTTCGGTTTCTGACTTTCTCCAGGGCGCGTTCGTTGAAACTGATGGGTGAGATACCGGGGGCACAGGAGAGGCACTTCTGTGTTCCTGAATAGATGCTGTCAATTCCCCATTCATCGACTTTAAGCTCGCTCCCTCCCAGGGATGTGACTGCGTCGACGATGGTCAGGCAGTCGTGACGATGAGCCAGTTCCACCAGTTCCTTAGCATCGGATCTTGCGCCTGTGGAGGTCTCGGCGTGGACAAACGCCACTATTTTTGCGTCGCTGTTCGATTGTAATGCGGCTTCTACTTTTTCCAGGCTGACAGCCGTGCCCCATTCATCTTCAACCATGATAGGCGTGCCACCACAACGCTCGACATTCTCCTTCATACGTCCGCCAAAAACGCCGTTCTGACAAACGATAACCTTATCTCCGGGTTCTACCAGATTGACGAAACAGGTCTCCATGCCGGCTGAACCTGGCGCAGAGACAGGCATGGTCAGTGCATTTTCGGTCTGGAAGGCATACTGCAGCAGCGCCTTTGTCTGTTCCATCATCTCTACGAATAGAGGGTCCAGATGGCCAATTGTGGGACGTGACAAAGCTTCCAGAATTCGGGGATGGACGTCTGAGGGGCCAGGGCCCATCAAGGTGCGGACAGGGGGGTTAAAGCTTGGAGTAGTCATGAAGAACTGCCTTATTGTTAGAGGGTATGAGACAAAGTCATTAATTCCGGATGCTGAGTATAAGTGTCGAGCCGATTCTGCATCAAGCAGTTACAGCCTGACGAGCTATAGGGTAATGATGGGGAGGGCGATTCCTGACGCCTGATGTAACGATTTGATCTAGTTCCCATTATATTTTTCGTGATTTAATTCCGAGTCGTTTGGTTGGTTTTAGCCGCTTTGAAAGGCCAGGCAGGCTGACAATATGATCCTTGTTCAATAAAACTTGCGGAGCTTTATATCTACATGAATTTACTTGGTTTTTTTAGCTTAAAAAACGGCTTTCAATTCTGAGAAGAGTGTCGTTCATTTATGTGATCCAGTTCCTCAGGATAACGGTAATATTCCCTTACTCTATGTGCCATCGCGTCATTGAGGCCACATGAATGAAATCGTTACAACTCATATTATCAGCTTTTGCACTAAGTCTGGTCCTTAGCGCATGTGGTGGAAGCAGTGATCCAGAATCAAATGAGACAGCAGGCAACACTGAAGATGAGACTGCTGTTTCCAGTGGTGGTGAAACACAAGATCCTGGTACAGATCAAAATTCCGGAGATGCACCAACCGGTGATGAGAGTAGTGATGAGCAGACTCCCGTAACGCCACCGACTGCACCACCAGCGCCGGAGCCTACTAAGCCAAGTGATCCGGTTACGCCAACTAATCCGACTCAGCCTTCTGAGCCGACTAAGCCAGCTGACCCAGTGCCTGGAGAGAGTACAGATACCACGCCTCCTGCTGATAGTGCTGATCCAGCGCCGGAAGAGCCTGCACCTGAGGAGCCAGCAACAACTACGCCAGCAGTAGGCGCAGCTCAACTGAACTCAGCAACTATTTCCGCTGATAACATTGTTCTAAACTGGACTCATGATTTCGATACCCCTGTGGGAGGATACGACATAATCATTGATGGGCTGGACATGGGCACAGACCGTACCATGTCGACCACTGCCACCATTCGTGGATTGGACTTGGCCGAAGCTCATTGCTTCATTATCGAGTCTCGCTATACAGATGCCGCTGTACACCCACTGTCGAATGAAGTTTGTACTGAAGCACAAGCTGCTGCTAACCAGGCGCCTACAATCAGTGGAAATCCCGCCGCCGCAGTCGATGCAGGGATTGCTTACAACTTTTCCCCAGTCGCTGACGATGCCGATAATGACACGCTGACTTTTTCTATCACGAATCTACCTGCTTGGGCGAGCTTTAATCACAGCAACGGTACCTTGAGTGGCACGCCTTCAGCACAGGATGTTGGGGACTATAACAATATTCGGATCAGTGTAAGCGATGGTACTGACACTACGAACCTGTCGGCATTCACTATTCGTGTCAACAGTGTTGTAGTAGCAGCAACAACCGGTTCCATGTCACTTAGATGGACTGCACCGACTACCCGTACGGATGGTTCCTCATTGAATCTGTCTGAAATTAATGGTTATCATATCTATATCGGTACAACGCCGAACAATTTACAGATGCATGTCGATCTTGGGCAGGGTGACCTGAATAGTCACACCATTGATAACCTGGACCTGGGGGACTACTATGTAGCCATCGCTGCATATGACCGGACGGGTAACGCAAGTGATCTTTCGAATACAGTTCAGAAAAGTGTCGTTAATTAACAGGGATACTGTTATTAAGTTAGCACGCTCTACTTTCTGAACACAGCGATCCTGAGAAATGGTAAATACCATTCTCAGGATTTTTTTTTGTGGTAGGGTTTTTCGATTTAAAGCTGTATCATTAAATCAGGGAAAGCTGAATGACGGACCATGTGAGGGACTACGACGAATATGTATGAGTCGTATTTTGGATTCAAGGATACGCCATTTCGATTGAGTGCGGACGAAAAGTTCCGCTATGCCCACAGAAACTATCTTAGAGCATCCGCATACCTAGCCTACGCTTTACAGCAGAGCGAAGGCTTTGTGATGATTACCGGACAACCCGGCTCAGGTAAAACAACTCTGGTCAGAGATGTCATTTCTGAGATTGACGCTAGCAGATTCAATGCCCTGAATCTGGTCACCAGCCAACTTCAAGCCGAAGAGTTATTGAGAAAGGTTGCTCTGGAGTATGGCTTACCTGCTGAGTCATACAATAAAGCCACTCTGCTGACCTGTATAAATAAGCACCTCTCTGAATTGCATGAGCAGGGGAAACGTTCCATTCTTTTTCTTGATGAAGCTCAGAATCTTTCAATGAACGGGCTTGAAGAGTTGCGTCTGCTTTCGAACCTGCAGATGGGTAACAGCTCGCTACTTCAAATAGTTCTGATCGGGCATGATGAATTAAGGGAACTCGTGCTCGGCCCAGATATGGAACACATACAGCAAAGGCTTATAGCAACCTGTCAGATTAAGCCTATGTCAGATGAGCAGACCCGTGAATATATAACACATCGATTGAGTGTGGTTGGCTGGCAGGATGACCCCCATATTGATGAAAATGTATTTTTGCTGATCCACCAGGCAGCACAGGGTGTACCAAGAAAGATCAATCATCTAATGAGTCGAATATTGCTTTTCGCATCTTTGGAAGAGAAGCATGAGCTGAGTGATGAAGATGCCTTGGAGATTATTGAAGAGTTAGTGGAAGAGCGGCGTATCACTTTGCCAGACAATGAATCTTTTGAAGATTTTGTTCAAAGATACCAGCAGGATAAAGATCAGCAGGTAGAAGTTCAACAAGTCGCATATCAGAAAGCAGCAGTGCATGATATTTTCGAAAATAAGCCACTTCAGGAACAGTTTTTTGATGAAGCTGAAATAGAGAAACGTAAAGAGGAAATTGCCAATACTAACTTTATTACTGAGAATCTGCTCACTGCAATCGATGCATCTGATCAGGATTTCGAAGAGGCTTGGGATTTACCTGACTCTGATTGGAGTGACTGGGATAGCGATTTAACGGTAATAAAAAGAGAGCCTCATTCTACTCAGAAAGAAGAGCACGCAACTGAGCCACAGAATAATCGATCTTCTACAGAAGATGAGGTTGAATTATTTGCTGAGGATGAAGCCTTAAATCAACCACTGCCAAGCGCTGAGGATATTTGGAATAATAAACTTGAATCTGTGGATATGGATTCTCTCATTTCGACTACGCAAAGGAAAAGTAAGTCAAGGGTGACAGAAATCAAGTCGACCCACAGTGACAAGAAGATGCCCTCACTGGATGATGAGCATAGTTGGGGTGGGGTTTGGTGGATGTCCAGTGAGAACCAGAAGGGTTCCGATAGCCATCAAAGCAACTTAAAAAGTAATAGTGATAGACGTAAGAATCAATCAGCTTGGCCAGCGAAAAAACCGAATAACACAATTGTTGTTGAAGAGAATCTGAGTATGCCTTCTATGTGGGTTGAGGGTTGCCCAGAGGTTGTAGCAGCTGAAAACTCCGAGGTGCATAAGTTTAAACCTCGCCCAACTCGGCTCAGGAATTCTATCTTTCATGTGGTTGCATGGGTAGGCATCGGTCTACTGGTTATGCTGACCTACGCTTTTTATTCAAATCAGATTGATAACTATTTTAGTGTCTTTGCAGATCGTATTGATGGTGTGGTGGCTGGATACCCTAATTCGGAACTATCTAAAATGCCTTCTGACCAGGAAGGTTCTGGTGTTGATCTATCTGCTGAGGCAGAAGTCAAACCTCTGATTGGAGATCAAGCATCCATCGATCAGTCAAAAATCGCTGATGATCAGAGTTTAGGCGAGCTGGAGTTGCGCACAGAATTTTCAGATATAGACACCATCATAAATATAAATTTGGCAACACGCTATGCGGTATTTTTTGCTTTTAACAAATCCTCTATTCCAACTGAATATGTAACGTTATTGAAGTCTGTTCAATATAAAATGTTGACCAAAACTGAGACTTTTCTCCGTATCATCGGCTATGCAGACAGTCAGGGAGATAGCAGTTACAACTATCGTCTCTCATTAAAACGGGCTGATGAGGTAAAGCAGTTCTTAACCAAGCGTGGCATATCCGGAGAACGTTTGCATGTGACTGCAATAGGTACAGCAGAAGATGAGCAGGCGATCTTGAAACGTGATGAATCTGCAAAAAAAAGACGGGTTGAATTAATCCTGTTTCCAAATTAATTGATGTTTAAATAAATCGGTATGTTTGTGAGAGCCCCTGCTTCTCGGATGTCACTACTGGTTTGAATGGGTTAATTATAAAAAGCAGTTCAATATATGGGATATTATGTATTGTTCCCATGATTTATAAATGGTAGTTTCGATTGTGCAGGTACAATCAGGCAAAGATTGTATCTTTCTACAACAATCTTTTAAGGATGAAGATAATGAAGAAGTTGCTTATACGTTCAGTCGCACTGGTTGCCTTCCTGGCATTTTCTACAGTCGGCGCACAGGCTGCATCTTACGATGCAGGTACCTTTTCTGATCTTGGGGATAGCTTCAGTACTCCCCAGCCAGTCGGGAATTTTCTTGATTCCTATAGTCTGACTGTTGATTCCGCTTCACTGGATATCAATATTACAGGCACACATCAAGGCATGTTTCAGGATGATCTGTTGCTGACTAATATCAATACCAACGAACAGTATCATCTGGGAACCACATTTTCTGAAACTCTGAGTCTGGGAGCGGGAGAGTACATTTTTACCATCTCCGGTTTTGCGCTTAATTCTATTGATACCACACTCAATTCAGATTATGACTTAACCATGAGTGCAGTACCACTGCCAGCAGCTGCTTGGCTGTTTGGTTCTGCGCTGCTGGGATTTGTCTCCTTCAGTAGAAGACGTAAAGTCTAAGAAATATTACGAATTTATAATTTCGTATGAAAAGCCATGGAAGGTTATCTCTTCCATGGTTTTTTTTCGAGCTTGAGAAAGTGATCCTCTTTTACCTTAAGCAGCTACTCTACCTCAGTGCGAAACGGTAGTGTGTTGTTCAGCAGTCCCTCAGGCTTTACTATATTTCCCGTAAACCTTCAGATGGTTCTATATGGGACGCCCTGAAACCGGCAAGAGATGCCGCAACTACTGATGAAACCACTGTGAGCAACAGAGCAATGAGGAAGTGTTCTGGCAAGAGCTGACAGACTTGTTCGTTGTTATTAAGTTGAGCCGCAAAGATACGGTTGATTGTTATGCTCACTCCCAGGTAGATCAAAGAGGCAAAAGCCCAGCCAAGAACGGCTGTAAATAGTGATTGAAAGACCGGGAACCAGACAATTTCAGCTGTGCGAAAACCAACCAGGCGTAGCACACTCAACTCCTTACGCTTGCGATCCACGTTGGCCCATAGACTGGCACCGAGGGAAAAGGAAAATCCCGCAAGACCAATTATCGCAATTAACCAAAATACCAGACTCAAATTGCGATCCATGCTGCGTACAATCTCGATATCTGCTGCTCGGGTACTAACCTCTATATCCAACCTTTCGAGCGCATCACTGATGCGACTGACATTGTAGATTGAGTCGGTGTATAGCCTGAAACTGGGGTATTTTCTGTTACTTGTATTGGCCTCGCTGCCTTGCCATCCAAATTCAGGAACTGAGCGTCCGTCGCGAAAATCCTCTGCACTTTCGACCAGGGCAAGTGGGGCGAAGGCTCCATCACGTGCAAAACTGCTGGTATCAGCAATATCTACAACTGTGAGTTTTAGGTGAACCCTTTCACTACGCCCTTGAAATCTGCGAGCCAGACTGCCAGCGATTTCGTCACCTGCTTCAATATTCAGCTTTTTAGCAGCATGACTTGAGAGCACTAACTCTGTTGATGTTTTCGGCGTATTCCGATCTTTCAGTAGAGGATCTCCTTCGCCGGTAGGTATCATCTCCACCGAGACAATCCGTTTTGAAGTTTCGCTCTTAAGGTCTATGGTGGCTGCAATGGCTCTCGTACGAGGGACTATGAATTTAACCTCTGATCTATCCCTCAATTGCTCAAACCAGGCTTGATCGTAACGCCCGCTACCGATCGGTCGAATTTCCCGATTGCGGGGGTCTTCGATCAGGTTATCGAGCATACTACCCACAATTCCAAACTTGAGGGCGAAAAGAATCATCATCGGGCCGAGCACAGCAGCGAGTGCAAGTATGAAGAAGGAAGACATCTGCCACTCATTGCGGTAGTCCCGGCTAGCCAGCCAGACAATATCTTTCAAACGATGACGCATCAGCCACTTACCACTGTTTCAGTCATGGAGCCATCCTCTTTTCGTTCCGTATGGTGCTCCAGATGTCGTAGCCCAAGCCGATTGATATGACGCCAGGCATGACTGGCCAGGATTACAGTGATATGGAGTTCATCTACCAACTCTATAAAAAGAGACATGATGCGCTCAGCTGCAATTGGGTCGAGAGATGCCGTGGGTTCATCGGCTATTACAATTGATGGTCGGTGGGCCAAGGCCCTGCCTATGGCAACCCGCTGCCGCTCTCCTACTGAGAGTTTGTAAGGTAGTTTGTCGAGGTGCTGTCTGATACCAAGATCTTTAGTGAGTTCTTCTACCAGTCTATCATCCGGCATATCAAGCAATCGCCGGGATAGATTGATGTTCTCCCGCACAGTGAGGTAGGGGAGAAGTCCGCCGGTTTGCATCACATATCCGATACGCAGACGACGCAGATCCCCCAACTGATTGAGTTGTTTCTTCTTCCAAAGCGTTGAGATATCTACTGGCTGCGCACCCTGCTCAGGACGAAAGCGGAACGACCCAATCTCACTCGGGCGCAGAATCATTGATAGCATGTCGAGCAGTGTGCTTTTTCCGCAGCCACTTTCACCGATCAAAGCGATCTTTTCACCTAAGGCGATCTGCAGGCTAGGTACGCGTAAGCGGAAGCCAGTGCCCTCGGCTTCGCGAGTTTTCACAACATCGCGTAAGTGGTATATAAGGACACGATCACCTGTCAGGCTCGCTCCTGCTTGAGCTTCAGGATTAGTCATTTTAATGTCGTGTTTGTGTTAAGGCAGCAATTCGAGGCCGATTGGAAATACCGAGTCACCCGTGATGGGGCCCCCATCCAGTGAAACCCAGAGATCGGTATGGTCATGTAGTACTTGGTAGTAATTGATCTTCTCTTCCAGTCGGTTAATAAAAGCGATCTGATCCTTGGCTGTCCAATCCTGCCAATTTTCCAGTGAGAGGTTCATGACTTCACCGGTATAGGGTAGATCCTCAATGTATTCTCGCATGAAGCCCATATCTGCAAGATTGCCTTCCCTTGCACCTGTCGCCCGGGTTGTGCTGCCCAGCTGATCAGGATCACGGGCAATTGTTGCGGCCAGACTCTTCAGGTCATTTAAAAAGCTGCGTGGCGAGAGGAGTCCCTCTTCAGCGGTAAGTAGCACCTGTTTCATAATGGCATGCAGGTCGCTGAGTTGGTCACGAGTAAGAAGAACCCTGACATCCAATGTCTGGCGCTGCGGATCCTGAATATCTCTATCCACCAGCCAGGCATTGAAGATATTGGGCATCTGCTGTTTTTCATCCTTTTGCAGGTAGCGCATTCTCAGGGCATATCCCAGCTTCGCGACTTTTGCCTGAAACTGAGCCAGCTGATCTGATGATTCATCAGGTTTCTTTGTAGCTTCCCTGGCCTGGCGCTCTTCTGCGAGAACTTTTCCTGCCGCTGCCATGGCAGCCAGTTTAACCTGCTCAGTGATCTGTTGGGAGAGGGCGTCCAAAACACGCCCAAAGCGTTCGACGTTACCCGTTTCAACGCCAAAATAGAAACTACCGATACCTGGGTAGTAAGAGAGGTCGCGGTAGGTCTCTTCGGCTTTGGTATGGTCCGACATTATGCTGGGGGTGAGTAGGTGCAGTACTGACAATGCAATGCCCTTATTTTGAGCCAGGCTCCTCAACGCAGTGCTGGACAAGCCTGTGCCTGAGAGGGGGTCACTCGACTCCCTGGGGCCAGCATCGGTGATCAACACAACATAGCGGGCGTCTTGACCTTCCCAGTTGATGCCCGCGATCGCTTCGTTAACCCCGGCAAAACTGTCTTCTTTGAAATCCCTGCTTGAGACCGTGGCCGCTTTCAGGGTGGAGACTTGAGAAAAAAAGCTGTCAGCATCCTGGCCATGTTCCAGGTCGACATAGGTTTGAGTAAGGTAGTCAAGGCCTGGTGCCACTTGGGGATTGTCCCGAAAGGCCACCAGTCCAAAGCTGACATCACCAGTCAAATCCTCTTTGGTTATGGTGTCATATATCTTGCGTACTGCTTCACGGGTACGGTCGATATAGGGATCCATTGAGAGGGTCGAGTCGATAACAAATACCACTGCTGAGCGAAATGAGCGGTTGTTAGATTCAGCCTTTGGCGCCGCAGGGGAGTCATTATCTTTAGCGGTTTGCAACGGCTGCAAGGGAACGCTGGAGATTTGCAGCATTCGGGCCTGTTCACTGCCGATATAGATATCCTCATGGTCACGAATGGGTACCAGATAGAAATCCTTGAGGATATCGATATGAGTTCTGGGCTGAATGGCAACCACAGGTGAATCTGTTTCCAGTTTGCCAGCCTCCGCAGCGGCATAGAGTTGTCTGTATCTGCTTTTATCCTGATTATCAATCAGCTGTTTCAGTTCGGTCTTATCATTGAAGAGTAACACTCTGTCGCTGCCCAGAGGATCTCGGAATGCGACAGTAAGTCCTTGATTCCAAGGTATGGTATCGACTTCAGGTAACCAGCCTTCGATCGTGCCATGCCGGTTCAGCCCGACTTTGAGCCAACTGGAGCCGTTCTGTTGCTTGCGGGCATAGACGTAGTAGACACTGAACGGTATAGAAGGGGAACCACTGCCCTGTTGGATTTGATCGAACAGGTGCGCACCGGGTTTACTCAATACCCGTTGATAGAGGGATTGTTTTCCTTCCATCAGGAGTGGACGATCCTGGGGGACCGAAGCTGCCGGTGCGGCGAACATAATCGCTGCGATAATGAAGGGGGCCGATTTAAGCCATTTCATCGGAGTGATCCTGAAAATTGTGGTTTATTGCCAGTTCAACAACAGACGTTGAGCGGAAGGGTCTCCTGACTTCGCCTGCTGCTCACTTCTTCTTCGCAGCTTATCGAGTCGTTCCTGTGCCCCGACGATCTGTTGCTTAGCTGCTTCCCTGTACCATTTGTGTGCTTGAAAAATATCAGCTTTCTCCAATAGCACGTTACCCTCTTTAAAGTGGTCTGGATCGTATAGGCTGGCAAGTGCAAAGGCCGCTTGGCCATCTCCCTCTCGCGCAGCGTAGAAGAGTAACAGGTAGGTATCTGTATGACGTCCCTGCTGAGCATACAGCTCTGATTTCTCGAGCAGTTCAGTGGGGCTGAGCGCAAGCTCCCCACTGCGCAGCTTGGAGATCATTTCCCGTGCGGTTTCGCTCTCTTGCGATTGCTTAACCGCAGCCACAGGCTCAGCCTGTGAGACAATCGTATCTCCAGCTTCTTCATGCTGCTCTTCTGACTCTGGTACTTTTTCGGTCTCCACCGGGGAGCTGCTGACTTGAGGCACCTGCTCACTCTCTTTAGCGGCTTCTATTTGCCCTCGAATTACAGGATCAATCTGGCTCTCCTGAATGGGAGGTTCCAGTTCGATGGTCTCTTCGGGGGCAAATAAGAAGTAGATACCAACCAAAATCAGTGCCGCGACAGCAACCTCAAGGGCTACCCTGAAGCGGCCAGAGGTATTAGTGATCTCTACACTATCGGAGAAATCGTCGGTCAGTCTGGAATCGGAGTTGGTCATACCACCAGAAAAAATTTGTAATCTATCTGGGGAATATCTGCTTAATTTGTGAATCGGTCAGCGGTGGCTGAAAGATCACAGTTCTGGGGCGAAAAGCTGTTCAATAGCAGGCTATCATCGGCTGCGCTTATTCATCTCGATCTGTAATATTTCATCTCACCAAATAGACGACCCAGAAGTTAATCAGCGTTCCCTGGTTATTTGATGGCCCTAGTTCAGTCAGAGCTCTAACGTTACATTTCAACAGAAGAGGAGATTAAAATCTACTCGATAGATAAAACAGATGAGCTTGAGGGAGATTATTAGATCTGGGCAGTTGTCTATGGCGGGTTTTCCGCTCAGCTGATAAGAATTGGTACCAGAGGCCGGACTCGAACCGGCACGCCCGTGAAGGCAACGGATTTTGAATCCGTCATGTCTACCAATTTCATCACTCTGGCATTTATCAGACTTCCAGCTTTACTGACCGTACAGGCTGAATCAACTCGCCCCTCAGGACCATCGATTCCAACCCGTGAGGCCGGAAAGCCGCACAGTATACCTCGATTTTTGGGATTATGCAGAAAAATTTACAGGGCTATTATCATCTGCTCTTTGACTCAACGAGGCGGATGGTTTGCCAAAATAGAAGCCCTGGCCATAGTGGAATCCGAGCTGCTTCAACTGCTCTGCAGCTGATTCAGATTCAATCCCCTCAGCGACCAAAATATACCCGGATTCAGTGATCATCTGGGCTAAGTGATTGAGAATGGGATTGGCATCTTCGTTTTCGATCAGTTGAGTGAGTGTGATATCAAATTTTACAACATCCACTGGCATGGCCCCGAGATATCTCAGAGAGGAGTAACCACTGCCAAAGTCGTCCAGGGCGACGCGGAATCCCATTGACCTCAGTCTTTTGAGATTTTTCCGTGCTGTTTCAAGTTGGGTGATAAGAGCTGTTTCGGTGACTTCAATCAGAAGCTTGTAATCGCTCATGAAGGGCACGAAATCTTCAAGCCAGGTGGGTAGTTCACTGTCGACAATCGAGGGTGCTGAGAGATTTATTGAGACACCTGTGCCCGGTGGAATTTTACGAGCTTCCAAATCGGCGATAATTTTACGGATAATCTGGCGATCCATATCGTGTTCGAGTCTTCTCGCTTCCACCAGAGGAAATATATGTGAGGGCATGATCAATTGCCCGTCATGCATAATCCGCATCAGTACTTCGTAGTACTCCGGCTTGTTGTTATCAAGGTCAACAATGGGTTGATAGTGCAGAACCAGACCATTGCCGTTGGAGATCGCTTCAAAAACAACGCTATGGGTGCGATTTGAATAGAGTCCCTGCGCATGTTTTGCCAGTTCAGCAGAGAAGCTGACAATATTTGAATATCCAGGCCGCTTTGCAAAATGGACTGCTACATCTGCTTGCCATTGGAGGGAGTCCAGGCTCGAATCATCACCAGGAGCGGTATGTGCTACCCCGATACTCATGCGCACAGGCTCCATGATGCCGTGCTTTTCAAATGGGTAGTTTGAAATGGCAATATGGCACTGTTTTGCAAGTTGCATCGCTTTGCGATGGTTGCAGCCGATTAAAACGGTTGCGAATTCATCTCCGCCTAACCGGAATAGTTGCTGTCTGTTACGCAATATATTATTGATGAGGCTGGAGATGGCGATCAGTACGGCATCTCCCGCCTGATGTCCATAAGTGTCATTGAGTGCTTTGAAGTGGTTGATATCAAAGATGATCAGACAGGTTTGACTGTTGCTGTTTTTAAATAGATGGCAGACTTCCTGCCAAAAATCATCGAAGGCGCTTCGGTTCATTACACCGGTTAGAGAATCCTGATGGGTCAGGTTTTGCAGTTCCTGAGTTTTCTGATCCAGTGAAGTGTTAACCTGGTTGAGTTGATTATGATAACTGTTGAGTGACTCACGAATATTGTCCAGCTCTGTAATCAACAGCTGATCATGGTTATTGAAAACCACCGGATCGTAGGGATGGCTTTTCAGTTGGTTGAGGTGCTCTGTTATCTTCATGATTGGTCTGCTGATCATCCAAGCGGCCAAGGGAAAGATAAGAAGGGTCAAAATAGCGGTTATTGTTGCAAGTCTGAGTAGAAAATCTGTCATTTCAGATTGAACTGCTTGCGTATATGGAGCGCTGATAAGCTGGTAGTGCAGGTGGTTTTTAAATGCTTCAGTGGTTATGCGCTCAGCCTGTTCTGTTTTAACGCTGAGGGTTGCTTGATCAACCCAGCTGAAGTGTCGTGTTACAACGATTGGTATGAGTCTGTTAAGCGTGGCTATGTAACCCAGTATCTGTTCGGAGTTTTTGTTCTTGATGGGTTTAATAGCTGTCACGAAAGGTTCATATTCACTGATGTAAATATATTGACCATTCTGGATCGGCTCGATATGGTCAGGTAACAGTGAAGTGTTGATATGTGACAATACATCCCCATTGCTATCGTAGAGCGCCAGATCCAGGATATATTCAGAGAGAAATCGGTTGTCTTTTGCTCTATGGCGATACCAATAGGTATAGTAGGTGGGATCCAGAAGCTGTTGGGTGAGCTCTTCCCATTTTGCCAGCTGTTCCGTTTTTTTGCTGATGATCTTCAGTGATTCTTCAATTGCCGCATCGACCTCATTATCAGCTTGCTGTTGATTGGCGAATTGGAAACTGCTATTCAGCTTTTCGACTTCCAGATATGTGAGGCGACCCAGGCTGAACAGCAGAATCAAGAAGAGTGCAATGAAGATAGTCGTAAAGAGAGTCAGTGAAACCGGTCTGATTCTTATATCCATGGTTTTTACGATCTACTGCCGGTCAAAGCAACTCAATAATTGCTTCGAATAAATCGAATTCATGTGCATGGTCGAAAAAATGATTGGCATTCTCTATCTCAACTACATTGGCTTTGATTTGATTTAGCAGTGGCTTCCATTCTGGGCTGAGCCTGTTGTCTTTGCTTCCTAGAATAATACTCGGTTTTTTGCTTAATCCAAGCAGTGCCTCAGTGACGAGGGTCTGATCCCACCTGAGATAAGAGAGGTAGTGGTCGGGGCGGGTCGGGTAGATATCGCAAAAGGCCAGTTTATAGTTATGAATGCCGCGCTTATCAACGTCAAGATCCTTTTCGGCACGCTTCTTCTCCGCTGAGTTTTCTTTGGCAATAGGGCCTTGGGCAAAGGCAATCAGACTTACAAGGATACTCTGCTTGATATTGTTGTTAGGCGAATTGGCGTGAAGATAGGCCAGTAGGGTAAGGCTGCCAATACTGTGACCAATTAAAGTTACCGGTTTAGATGTACGTTGGGATAACCAGTTTACCCATATTGCAACTTCATCCCGGTCCAGTTCCATATTGTGGCTATGAATCGCTTCACAGGCCAGACTTTGACTGCGTTGCTCGATGCCCAGTGATAGGTTGGGCAGTAGAACGGTATGCCCATCATCGTGCAGTGCATCTGCAATTCGTCGAACGGTAAAAAAATCTCTGGTTTGCAAAAAGCCATGCAAGATAAGTATTGGTGACTCATCATTACCAGAGTCCAAGTACTCCGCTGAGGCGAGTAAACCATTTGGCATACGTTGCTGGATAGTTTTCCCTTGGCAAGGCAGGGATAGCATAAGCAGACTGGCTAATACCAGTTTGAATAGTGATAGAGAGCGAGTAACCCGCACTAAGCTAAACATCCTTAACCTCCAGCTATTCTCACGCTTCAAACTTGAAATAAAAACAGATTTAGTAATACAGATGACTGGACAAGTAGATTGCTTTATCGGATACCTTACTATTAATCGGTTCTGAATATCTATGGGATGTTGCATCTGATGCCATGTCAGATCAAGCAGGACTAACCGATCTGCACCTTAAATTAACCTATTGTGCGACAATGTTATCGGCCCGGATTTATACGGAGGCTCCCTAATAATTCAGCATGCCTGTGAGGTGTTATCTGATACACCTTGTGAGCAGCTCGTGCTAACATCCGCGCCCTATGAAATTGTCAGACTTCGATTACTTACTGCCGGAAGAACTTATTGCCCAGTACCCTCCAGAGGAACGCGGCTTAAGTCGACTATTGGGCCTGCTGCCAGATTATGCCGAGCCTCAGGATTTAATGTTCTCAGACCTACCCAAGCTTTTATCGTCCGGTGATCTATTGATCTTTAATGATACTCGGGTCATGAAAGCCAGGCTTCTTGGGCAAAAAGAGAGTGGAGGACGGGTTGAGGTATTGATTGAACGGGTAGTTGAACCCGCTAAAGCTCTGGCACAGGTGCGGGCCAGTAAGTCCCCCAAAGTCGGCAGCCAGCTACTGTTGGGAGAGTCTCAAGCGGCGGTTGAAGTCGAAGGTAGAGATGGCGAGTTTTTTCTATTACGGGCGGTGGATGACGATTTTTATCAGCTCATGGAACAGCAAGGGAAGATGCCGTTACCGCCATATATAACCCGATCGGACGAGGCGGTGGATGAGACCCGTTACCAGACAGTCTATGCAGAGAAGATCGGGGCTGTTGCTGCACCAACTGCAGGCCTGCATTTTACCCCATCGATGCTTGATCAGTTGACTGAAAAAGGTGTGAAACAGGCCAGGGTGACGCTGCATGTGGGGGCTGGAACATTCCAGCCGGTCAGAGTCTCAAATCTTGATCAACATGTGATGCATAGGGAGTATGCCGAGATTGATGAAGCAGTTTGTGAGCAAATTGCTGAAACCAAGCGTCAAAATGGTCGAGTCATTGCAGTTGGGACTACAAGTGTGCGTACGCTTGAGTCAGCCTCACAAGGTGGAAGTTTGAAGCCATTCAAAGGTGATACCCGCCTCTTTATCCGACCGGGATTTGAGTTTCAGACGGTGGATGCGATGATCACCAACTTTCATCTGCCTCAGTCGACCCTGTTGATGTTGGTATCTGCATTTTCCGGCTATGAGCGCATTATGCAGGCCTATCAACATGCTGTTGCCCAGGGATATCGCTTTTTTAGCTATGGCGATGCGATGTTTCTGACACCGGGTAAGTAACCCTAATAAAATCAGTTGACCACTCCATTCTAATAGCAGATCCCTGATTTTCAGGCAAAAAAAAGCGCGGCAGGGGTGCCGCGCTGAAGTATTCCACCAAAGGAGGATGGAGGAGTGTGTGCCGATACAAGATGATCAGCACATAAACATTTTCTAATATATGAAGATGCTTTGTCAAGAATTATTAGGGAAATCCCTAACATTAGTTCACAGAAAGTAACAATTCAGCTTCTACGGGTGACGATGTGTATCATAGTCACTGTAAAAAACAGTTTTCCAGGTTCAGTTTGGTTATGAAATTTGATGTTTTTCAGAGGGATGGCGCCGCTCGTCGCGGACGTCTGAATTTTCAGCGGGGTACCATAGAGACGCCAGCATTCATGCCCGTGGGTACCTATGGCACCGTCAAGGCGATGACACCGGAGGAGATTGTCGACATAGGCGCTGAAATTGTTCTGGGAAATACCTTCCATCTGATGCTCAGGCCAGGCACTGGTGTGATACAGGCTCACGGTGACCTGCACGACTTTATGCATTGGCAAAAACCGATCCTCACCGACTCCGGGGGCTTTCAGGTATTCAGCCTGGGTGATATGCGTAAGATTACTGAGGAGGGGGTGCATTTTCGTTCACCCATCGACGGTAGCAAGGTATTTATGGGGCCGGAGGAGTCGATGCAGGTTCAGCGGGCTCTCGGATCTGACATCGTTATGATTTTCGATGAGTGCACGCCCTATCCAGCGACTGAAGATGAGGCACGTAAATCGATGCAACTCTCACTACGTTGGGCCAAGCGCAGTCGGGAAGCGCATGGTGACAATCCCTCCGCGCTGTTCGGCATTGTTCAGGGCGGTATGTACGAATCTTTGCGTGAGACCTCTCTTGAAGGGCTCGTCGATATCGGATTCGATGGTTATGCTGTAGGTGGCCTGTCAGTAGGTGAACCAGCAGCTGATCGATGGAGAGTACTGGATCACCTCAGTAGCCGATTGCCAGCTGATAAGCCGCACTATCTGATGGGGGTAGGGACGCCGGAGGATATTGTTGAGTCAGTGATTCGGGGTATTGATATGTTTGATTGCGTAATGCCGACCCGGAATGCGCGAAATGGTCATCTGTTTACCCATCAGGGGGCTGTACGCATTCGCCACGCAGCCCATCAGTATGACGACTCACCAGTCGACCCACTATGTGATTGTTATACCTGTCGCAACTACAGCCGCGCCTACCTGCGTCATCTGGACAAGTGCAATGAGATTCTGGGTGCACGGCTTAATACCATCCACAATCTCTACTACTATCAGAAACTGATGCGTGATCTGCGAGCAGCGATAGAGAGCCAGTCACTTATGGAATTCCGCAAGGCATTCTATGAGATGCGTAGTTCAAAGGTGTAACGCTTTTCTTAACCAGTAATCACGATGGGACTATTTGCGCTCTTGAGCAAGACTCTCGAGGCCGTCTGATGAGAGAAGTTGACCCTGATTGTCGATGATAACCGCTTCGATATCATCTAGACGATTGACCATTGCCATCCCTGCTTTAGCACCCAATACAAATATACTGGTCGACAGAGCATCAGTGCGTGTGGCATTTGGCCCGAGAATGGTGACGCTCTGAACCTCTCTTGCAGAGCTTCCCGTCTTGGGTGTGATGATGTGATGGTATCTGATCCCTTCGGCTTCGAAGAATCGTTCATAGTCACCTGATGTTGAGATGGCGCTATCCGAGAGGGGAAGCACAGCTGCCATCGCATCACGATTTCTTGGTGCCTGAATGCCGATATGCCAGGGTCTTCCCTGATGGTCACCGATCAATCGGCTATCACCACCTGCGCTGATCAAGGCGTGTTCTATCCCTCTTTCACGCAGCAGTTCAATGCCTTTGTCGACAGCATAACCTTTCGCGATGCCGCCCAGGTCGATACGTACACCGCTCTTACGGAACATCACGCTCTGCTCTTCTGGCTTGAGTAGAATGTGTCGATAGTCGATCAATGGCAAGGTTTGAGTGGTGATCTCCTGGCTCGGTTTTTTGCCTTTTCGGTAGTCATATTGGTGGCCGATGGAGGCGAAAGTGATATCGAATGCACCCTCAGTCAATTCAGCATATTTCTGTGACTCTTCGAGAAGATGAAACAGTTCTCCCGAAATAGAGACAGCCCCTTCAGCTGCCATGCGGTTGAGCAGAGAGAGTTCACTGCTCTCTTTGTAAGGACTGAGTTTTTCATCCAGGCGTCTGAACTCATCCATCACAGCTGTTACCGCAAGTTCACCCATCTGTCGATCTTTATGCCATAGCTCCACCGCTATTTTTGTGCCCATGATGTTGGCCGTGTCATTGACCCATTCGGCAGACAAAAGGGAGGGGATGAGTAGCATCAGGGATAGGGTAAATCTACCCATGCTTGTCCATGACATGGGTAGATTTACCTGCTTTTAGCTGGCCCTGACTGCCTTCTCCACATGCTCAAGAGGGCAGAAAGTCGATAGGGTAGGAGACAACTGCTTTATCCACATCCTTACTGAGAAATTTAAACAGTTTTATGCGCGATACCAGTTTGCGTTCCAATTTGGGATTGTTCAATTCAGATGAGAGAATCCTGCAGTTGGTTACCTTTCCCGAGGGCGTGATGGTCAACTCCAACACAACCTTACCCCGTAGTGAGGGATCCTTGCGCAAGGCTCTATTATAGAGGGCATAAACGGCCCCCTTGTTTTGGTCAAAAACCAACTGTATCTCTTCTCTGGTTCGGCTGCCCTTGTTGTTTTTACCTCTGGTTTTGCTGCTGTTCGCGGCGGCCTCACTACCTTGGGTAATATCCTTACTCGCAACTTGAGTTGTGTCTCGGCTACTCAGACCGCTGCCACCGGTCTCACGACTCAGCGCGGAGGTATTGATGCCACCACTTCCCTTTGCGGCTCCGGATGAGATGATGGAGCGTTGGCTGGTGTAGGTCTTCTGCCCTTTTTTAGAGAGTTTCTGCGAACCACGTACACTGGAGACAACGGGATCCTCACGCAGATCCGCCAGTTGATCGGCGAAGGCCAATAGACCGGAGCTTGCAGCCTTTTTACGTGCGGCTTCAGGGTTAGGCTTTTTCTTTGCCACTTGCTTGACAGGTGGTTTGGCCGGCTCTGGTTTCTTTTTCGCTTCCGGTTTCTTTTCAGGTTTAGGTTTTGGCTTGGGCTTAGGAAGCTCTTTTTTTACCACCTTTTTTGGTTTTGGAGGTGGGGTCTTTTTCTGCTCAATTATCAAACGTGCAAGCCGTGGAGGAAGCGTTTGCTTTTTGAAGCGTTCTTTCTCTGGGAGCTCAATCATGGGGATCAACAAACCCAGCATCGTGGCAATAAGCACGGCGGTGACGAAAATAATCTGAAATCGACGTTCGTCAGAACTGGCAGTATTCCAAGGTAGGTTGGAGGAATGTCGGTATGAGACTCTCACAAAGTCTGCCCTCCATTGTCTTTCTCAGCTCTTCGCAGCACAGCCAGGGAGACGTGGGGGTATTCTGATTCGGCGCAGGTTGCCATCACCCGCTTTAATAGCGTGTAGGGGATGCCCTTATCACCCATGATGGTGATTTTGCCTTTGAAAGGTTCCAGGGTGCTGCTTTTGGATCGCTCGGCATGACGCTGTAACTCATCCTGCAAAGCAGGCAGGATTGTGCCTTGGGGTAGTGGCATGGACAGATCGATAACCCGGTGTCCCTGTACCAGGATCTCATTACTGTTGACCATCACTACCAATGTTTCCTTTGGTTTTAACTCTGCAGCGGACTCGGGCAGGCTCAGGGCCTTGGCATTGGGCAGGACCTGAACTTCACCAGAATTGACCAACAGAAAGAAAACCAGGATGGTGAATATATCCATCAATGAGACCAGGTTCAGAACTGCTGATCCTCTGTTTCTTCTGTGGTGACGATCCATGCGTTTTGCACGACGCGACATCTTCATGAGGCGTTACCTTCATCCGATTTTCTGGCTGTAGCCGGGGGTGCGTCCCCGAGAGAGATTTCAGGAAAGAGTTCGTATTGGACTACTGAACCGGCTTCAACATTCTCTGTCATGCGCACCGCATCCATGACCTGTACCATGGTTTCGTAATTGGTCTCTGGCTCAGAGAGAATGAACACGTTGCGCTTGTCCTGGAAACGGACTTTGATCTGCACCAGCAGTTCATTCAGGGCTTTAACGTCGTATCCATCGCTTGTGTTAGGGATACTTCGAATCAACCCACCCTGGCGATCAGCAACTTGAAGAGCCTCTTTACGAATGATGACCTCCAGTTGCAGCTCTTTGATCTGTTTTAAAGTGCCTTCACTTGCAGGCGGCAGATAGAGCTCGATAATGGAAAAGCGGGAAAATGCCGCAGTCATCAATAGAAAAGGGATCAGGATCACCATCAAATTTAAAAAAGCGGTGATGTTCAACTCCGCTTCTTTGTGATGGTGGCGAAATCGACCCCTCATGCCTTGCTCCTGGTGGAATAGGCTTTCTCATTGAAGATGTTGAGGAATTTAACCGAAGCCATCTCCAGGCTATCGACAATCGCTGTGGTCTTACTCTGCAACAGGGCATAGACAAGAAGCAGGGGAATCGCTGCCATCAAACCAAATGCCGTAGTGTTCATGGCAACGGAGATACTGGCTGACAGCAGGTCAGCTTTCTCTGCCGGGTCGGCATTGGAGACTGCAGTAAAGGCCTGAATAAGACCGATGATGGTGCCCAGCAGTCCCAGCAGTGTGGCAATGTTGGCCAATGTACTGAGGTAGTGGGTTCGTTTTTCCATACGGGGTATGGCTTCCATCAGGCCCTCTTCCATCGCGACCTCTACGTCATCCCTGCGTCTGGCTGTGCGTGCCCGCGCCAAACCGTAGGTGAGCATGGTGCCAATTGCAGTTTTAGACTTGTTGGCTGCCTCCATTGCAGTTTTAAAATCCCCATCGTTGAGGTGAGGTAAAACTTTTTTCCAAGTCCGTTTATTACTTCCGGTGGCAATAGTCAGGTAGACCCAGCGTTCTATGGCGATCGCGATACCTCCGGCGAATATCAGCAGTATTGGGTACATGAAGAGTCCGCCTTCCTGAAAGAAACGGATGATCGTGTCGATGAGCTCCATAGGGTTCTCCGTTGTTACTCGACGTGGGTTTCGATAAAATTCGGGTTGTATGCCATAGGGCATAACATGACAATATCTTTAGGGTTATTCACCATATCTCTGATACCAATCTATCTGTCTGCGAAATACATCACGGTCCAGTGGGGAAAGTAATTCCTCCCGTCGGCCGGTCTCCGGTGGCATCATGCCGGTTAATCGTTTGGCAGAGCGCCAGGGCACAACATAGAGAACATTGGGTGACTCTTTATTTCCAAAAATAGCTGTGCCTTCCAGATCGAGACGTTGCTCAGCCTGGCAGATCTGTGTGGTGAAGAGCGAGAGCGTCAGCAGCATGGCACTACGAGTTGTGAGTCTTCGAATTGAGATCATAATCACCTCTACTTACCTATTCTGCGCTGCAGGTCGACGATCCAGTTTTCAATCTCTTTATCTTTTGTTCCGGCCAGGGTCTGGTATTGCTGATAGTGCTGCAACGCCAGCTCAGGTTTTGCCAGATAGAGATCATATAGGATGCCAAGGTTTCTATGCGCTAAATCATAGGCAGGTTGATGCTTCAGCGCTGCTTGATAGGCCTGCTCAGCCTCCGCGAATCTACCCTGCATTCTTAGTGCAACGCCCAGTTGATTGTGAGCAGAAGGACTCCGCTTATCGATCTCCAGAGCGGCTAAGAGAGATTTTTCAGCAGCCTCTGGATTATCCTCGCTGAGTTGTATGATACCCAGATTGATGAGAGGGGCAGACTGTTTGGGGTACTGCTTGATCAACGCTTCCAGTTGCGCTTTGGCCTGTTTAACCTTCTTCTTTTCAAACAGCTGATGAGCAGATTGAAGTGCCTGATAGAGTTGCGGATTCTTAGCAGAGTTTGCAGCGGAACTGGCGCTGTTATCTGATCCACTCTGCTGAGTGGTTGTCATGCTGCTACAACCGGTAATCAACAGCATCAGGGTAAGATTACAAAGCAGTGGGCTAATTGAGCGCATCGACCCATACCTCCCATTTTTCCTGCTTTGCGTATCGGCCAGGGATAAGATTGGCAAGTTCAGCAAAACTCTTTTTTACCCATTTGTCATAGATTCCCTGAGGGGTTCTTTCGATATTCGATTGATAGAGCACAATCGCCTTCTCTTCAAAAGGGTAAGCCTGCTCTTCAAGTAGAATGTCATACTGCTCAAGCTCTTCTGCATTCAATCCTTTAGGGCGCTCTGAGGACATCAGTGCCGAGCCGAATTGTTGGTAGATTTCACCAATTCGGTGGGTGGCAGCAGTAGTGACTTCTGCCACGCCATACTCGGCTGCTCTCTTATAGGCATTGATTGCAGTCTGCATTTTGCTCTTTTTCGCTTTCAGATTCTTCTCCAACGGTGCCTTCAACTTAACCCGGCGAAACGCCTTGCGTGCCGGTTCGGCCAATTCAACGCTGGCGGTTGCAGCAAGATATCGGCTGCGGTCTGTACGTTGTTTTCCAGCTTTGGCATCGACTTTGACAATCTGTTTCAGCCACCAGTCTCTCTTACCCCATGCGCCGGTCTGTTGATAGAGAGTAACCAGCTTCTGTCTAGCTTCCAAAGCCTGATCAAAGGGTTTTGGAAACTGCTTTACATAGCTTTTATAACTTGTAATAGCCTTACTCTTTTTACCGGCCTTCTCATACAGCTCTGCAGCTTGCCAGCCGGCTTCCCGCTGAATTTCAACATCACCGCTCTGTTTGGAGATGACGGTCAATTGCGCCGCGGCTTTGAGTGGCTGCCCGGTCTCCATATAAGCTACAGCCAGTTTACTGTTGACCTCAGGTATCAGCTCGCTTTTGGGATAGCGCTTCTTGTACGACTCGAGGATCTTCACTGAGCCTGCCCAATCTCCCGCAGCGATCATACTTGCCGCAGCATCATATTCAGCTGTGGCGAGAATGGTAGAGGCGGGTGCCAATGCGGCAATTCTCAGGAACTGCTTTGCTGCTCCGCTATGGTCGCCCTGGGTTCTACTGTCAGATCCCTGTTGATAGATGCTGGCGGCCAAACGCTCTTCGAGCTGGCCTCTCTGCTTGCCCTTTTTGCTACTTAGAGAGAGGGCTTGCTGATAGGCCTGTTCCGCAGCTGCAAAGTCTTTTTGCTCAAATGCAGCATGAGCCGCAACTGTCCAGGCGGTACGTCGGAGTTTCTTTTCAGCAGGGGGCTTGAGGTTGGCAACTTGTAAAGCGGCGCCTCTTGCACGCCCAAAGTCTTTCAAGTCGAGAAGCTGGTCTGCGGCTTCAGTCAATACTCTGGCGCGGCGGGAGTCATTGGGGAAGGTATCGCAGAATCGCAAAGCACTCTCAACCCCCTTTTTTCTCCAGGCATCACCTGGGTCGCTACTGAGATTCTTCTGTTCAGCAGCATAGGCGAGTAGTGTGGCATAACCGGCTTCAGCCCTTTTATCATGAGTTGGCAGTTTATAGGCGCTCTGTTCATAGGCTACCACTGCATCTGGGTAACTCTTCAACTCAAACAGCAGCTCCCCAAGCAGAAAGCTGATGTTCCCCGCCTTTGGATCGGTAGGAAAGGCGTCAAGATAGAGCCGATACCAGTGGGCCGCTTCACTACCTTGTTTGGCCTGTTCGGCGGTGATCTTTTTGGTCCCCTGTTTACGGCTTCTCTGCGCAAGGGCGTGATGGTATTCAGCCAGCTCTTTGAGGTAGACCCGCAGTTGGTCATTCAGCCAGGACTGATCCTTCTGACCCAGTTTTTTCCAGGCATCACCCGATACGGCGTAGTGTTGGGTGAATGCCTTCTTGCTTTCGATAGCTTTCGCAGGGAATCCGTTTTTCGTATAGATATCTACTACTTCTACTGACAATCGGGGAGATTGAGGGTGGGCAGGGTTGAGATTGACGAAGGCCAAGTAAGCCTCTGCAGCATCCTGAATACGCTCTTGCTTCAAATAGAGGTTTCCCAGCCCTTGATAGATCATATACTCATAGTTTCGATGGCCGTGGCTATTGAAATATTGGCTAATCCTCTGTGCTCCCCCCAGCTCTGAGAAGGTCAGGCTGATGACTCGCAGTGTCTCTTTCAGTAACTCCTGATCAGCGGGGGATAGCTTGCTGGTGTCGACCTCTTCAGTAGTGCTCAGATTTCTGTCAAGCAGCTGGGTAAATGAGTCAAGGCCCTGTTCGACTTTGTTCAGCTTAAACAGCGACCAGCCATGCTTAAATAGAGATCGGTCGTAGTATGGGGTATCTGTCTTCTTTTTCAGGATATCGCCATAGGCTTGTTCGGCAGATTTGAATTTCTGCTCGACAAAGAACCGCTCACCCTGTCTGAACCTGGCTTCCTGCCAATATTCACTCTGCGGATACTTGGTGATCATGGTGTTCAGTGTCTGCATCATCGCTGCCATATCACCCTTTAACTCATAGGCTCTGGCCAGCTGGTATAGCACCAGATCGCTGGCGGCATAGTCGGGGTCTTTTTCGATCAACCCACTGTAGAGTTCGATCGACTGATTCAGCTCATCACTCGATTGAACCATCTCGTCATCGCTGAGTAACTTGGTTTCACTGCGTTCCAACTCCAGGTCTGCCAGACGTCGGGTGGCTTCGCTGTGTAGCCGCTGGTCAGGTTTGAGTTTCAGCAAGGCACGATAATTTTCAATCACCTCATCACGTTCGGAAGGTGCAATGGCGCTTTTTTCAATTTTGACCGGTTCGCTCTTAAGGTCAGCCAGAGTCGCTTCTTGAGGGCTGTTATTTAATATCGGGGAGGAACATCCACTGACAATGGCGAGACTTAAAAGAGATAGGTAGAGTGATGGTTTCACTGCTCAGGTACCCCTCTGTCCGTACTGATGTCGAGTAGACTGGCTACACCGAAACGCGCCTGTATCAGATAGTTATTGACGAGGGTTTTACGCTGTTCCAATCTGGATAGAGCCATCGTCTGAAGTCGATCTGCTTCAGCCCTGCGCAGGGCGGTTACCTGTTTGAGCAGATCGGGAATATCTGCTTGCAAAGTATCTATCCGGTCGGAGAGCGTATTGAAGCGGGTTTCCGCCTGCTGTCGGGCAGCAGCCAGCTCAACCTTTTGCGTTTTTGCGGTTTCAATATTCTGCTTTAAGTCTCCCATCTGCTTTTTCAGATTCCAGAGACGGATCGGATGTTCCGTAACCGTTTTCCAGGTCAGAATGCCCTCCATCAGTCGAGCGATCTCTTTCTGTACCTGAAACTGTTCAGGGGCGCCAGAGTTCGCGATCAGGTCGTCTATACGCTCTAGTCGGGCAATCAATCGCTTTTCATCACCTGTAGCAAGAATAAACGCAGGCTCCGCTTCAGAGGCAGCCAATTCATATTTTTTGTCCAATTTACTCTGTTCTACCGCCATTTTTTTCATCTTGTCGCCTTTAAGAAAGGCTTCAACCTTAGGCAGTTTCTGATCATAGGCCTGCTGTTGATTCTCCAACATGGTCAGATAGGCTTTAACCTTCTCCTGCCACTCCTGCAGGTTGTTCTCAAGAGCAAGCAGATCCTGGTAGTCCTGGAATCCTTCCTGAAACCGGTTACCTGTGAGCAGGAAGGGCAGCAGGGTACGCAAACGGCTATCGCTGCTCTCTTCTGTTTCGCTCTCTTTGCTGATAATCAGGCTGTCGGGAAAGCCACCTTGATTTATCTGCTGAATGATCTGCTCCACTGAACTCAATGCCTGATCATAGGTGCCGATTGCATCCTGATAGGCGTCCAGTGATTGTTGTTCCGCTTCTAGCAGGGCCAGAACGTAGGGGATTGCCAGCTTGGCTTCCAATACTGCAGGATCACTGGGGTTTCGTTGAGCCAGCATTTGCCAAGGGGTGAGGGCCTGCTCACGATCTCCCATCTGAAGAGAAGCCCAGCCCAGTCCAAGCAGGGCCTGGTTACTTGCAGAGCCTTTTATTCGTACTTTCTGCAGTGACGCTTGTGCAGAATCTGACTGCTGTGTCTCCAATAGCAGATAGCCCAGGGTGAGATTTGCTCTGTCTCGAATCGCTTTGGCTTCTTCGTTATCCTCATCTGAGTGACCGTCGCCAATGGATTTGAAGATTTCCAGGGCCTCGGCGGTCTGCTCATTTCGCAGTAGTGCCAATGCCTGATTAAAGCGGCCATAAAGGGTCCAGTCACTCTCCCCGGAGATATCTGAAAGGGATTCAAGTGCCTGACCATGGTCATTTTGCTCAAGTGCAATCAAGCCTTCCAGGTGCTGTTTTTCATCCTTGGCATCGGCTATCTGTTCATTTCCTATCTGACCCAGTGCCTTGGTGGCCGCCTTGTCCTCACCTCTGCGGTATCGGGATTTACCCAGCTGCAACCAGGCCTTGTTTTGTATTTCGGGGGTAGCGGTATTACTCAATACGCGATTGAACAGGTTCTCTGCCGTGTCGGGCATGCCATAGGCCAGATAGAGTCCGCCCAGCAAGAGTTCCGGCTCATCGGCATAGGCCTTCATCAGCCCCTGTTTTCTCGCAGAGAGTAGTCGAATAATGGCTGGAAAATACTCTTTTTGATAGAGATGGAAGAGTGCCTCACCATAGTGTAAGTCACGTAGTGCCTGCGGTTCGCCAGCACGTATCTCCGCTGTTGCGGAGAGTGGGAGAGCGAGACAGGTCGTGAGGAGCAGGCGGGGAATCAAGCCGGTTTGCACCTATATCACTCCCACTCCCGGATTTCGAAATCCGGCTGTTGCAGGGCGGCACTGTCGACGATCTTCAACTCCAGGTATTTCGGCCCTATGCCTTTGTCAAAGCTGACTGTTGCGCCCCGTTTGTAGTCCCGGCCTTTGGGGCCGACACCGGTAAAGAATGCGACCAGTTCGTGGCCTCCCGCTTTGAGGTTGCCCAGATAGATGCGCTGTACACCGCCCCGTTGCAGTGCTTTTAATTCCCGTTCTGTATAGAGGTGGTTGGTCAACTCCTTATTATCAATCTGAAGCTGAACCGAATCGAGTTTAAAGTAGGTGCCTATGTCCAGAGAGAGAAACACAGAGACTTGGGTGTTACCCGGAAACAGAAGCTCCTCTTCGAGTATGAAAAGCTCTCGGTTAAGTTCGATCACAGCCTTTTTCAAGCTCTCGACCTGCTTGTCCAGTCCCTTATCGCCCTCGGTTTGCCCATCAGCGGCCCACAGGGGGAAGCTCAGGCAGAACAGGAGGAGAAATGTATAGCGGATTAAGATCTTCAAGATGACGTTTCCCGAGTCGTGAATATAACTGTGTTATGAAGAAACAAATCTATATGAATTAGTGTGTTGCGTTTGCGATCATAGTCACAGGTTGATCTAAGGAGTTGGTAAAAAATGCCCAAATACAGAGATCATAGGTGATGATAAGTGTTATCGCTACGAATTCCTATTGTTCAGGGTTTGCTTCCTCCAGTAACTACCTTTCGGTCATACCTCATTAATATTGAGCTTGGTTATGAGAACCAATCAGTATTTTCGAGATTAAAGCCGAGTCTACCACCGTGTCTCATAAAAATAATTGATATCAATGTGACGCTAAGCGACTAGCCGCGCTCCCCATGGAGAAGCATACCCTTTCCACTGAATATTAAGGAGCCAGCGGAGAAGTTGGTTTCGGTATCTTGCTGCCAAATTACGCCGATTCCGAGTTGCGGATCATTATGATCAGCTTGCTGATAAGTAGGTTTAAGCACCTTAAACCTGGAAAACGATCTGACCGCTCCATTCTAATCACAGGTCCCTGATTATTAAGAAAATTGCTTCGATCTATATGGTCACCGATTGGAACAATAACACTACAGCAGGAATTGCACACTTCACACTCTCCAGCTGATCTTTTTAGGTTAAAGCAAGAAATTCTGATTGGCAATCTGTTCAGCAGACTTATCCTGAGCGTCGTAAACTGAATTTATTACAAAACCCAGGGTCATAGCAGTGACTGAATATAGGGTTTATATAGTAATATATACAGCGCAGTAACCACTGAACAAGAACAAAATCACTCTCTATCAAACTCTATTTTGATGGACTCAACTGCCGTTTCTTAGTTTTTCATGCACAAAAAATGTCACCGTAATGGATCCTTCACAGGATTTATCGATTATTTCATCAGTTTCAGTATTCTCAGGCTACTGCCAGGGTTGCTGCTCTGTTCTTCGGCAGCGCAGGGTTACTCCACTCAGCCTGAGCCTTTCCCAGTGCGTAACATGAACCCCTTCACCCTATTGCATGGCTTACCAGTCGCAACTTCGTCAGATCTTCTTGAAGATAAGGTCACCAGCCTGCGTATTCAGTGGGATGTTGCGAATACATCAATGGAGAGAGTTACCGAGGATGGACAGGTAACACTCGATGGTGAGACCAACCGGGTTGCATTGACCTGGAAACGGGGGCTGGGCTCAGGCTGGCAAATAGGGGCAGAGGTGCCCTATCTTTCCCATCGAGGCGGGGGGTTGGATAGCCTCATAGAGAACTGGCACGACCTGTTCGGATTTTCCAATTCTGACAGGGATGACTGGAATCAGAATCGACTGCGTTATCTCTATATCAAAGATGGTGAAACCAAAGTCTCTGTTACCGAAGAGAGCAGTGGTATTGGTGATATTCAGTTACTGCTTTCCCGTGGACTATCCTTGGCCAACGAAGAGCAAAGTGCATCTTTTCATTTCAGTGTGAAGTTGCCGACTGGTGATGAAGAGTCACTACTGGGTAGTGGGGCGCCAGATATGGCCGTCTGGTTAAGTGGTTCGGATCGAAGAATAGTTGAGCAGTGGCCTATAGGGGGTTACGGACAGATCGGCATTTTACTCATGGGAAAAGCCGAAATCCTCGAACAAGAGCAACGAGAGTTCGCTCTCTTTAGCACCCTGGGCGCCAGTTGGCGAGTCTACGACTGGCTCGATCTGAAACTACAATTTGATGCGCATACGCCATTCTATAAAAGCAGGTTTGATCAACTGGGTGGTTCCGCTGTGATGTTTACCTTTGGTGGTACGATTCCATTCAAGGATGGCAGTCAGATCGATCTCTCTTTGGGAGAGAACATGACCACAGACATGGTGCCGGATTTGATTATCAATCTCGGTTACAAAGCGCAGTTTTGAAAATGGGGTCAGCGTTAGTGTCGATTAGTTAAACTGTAAGCCACATTTATAATGTGGGCTTCTCTCCAGATCGTGTGGGTAGGTTAGCGTAGATGCCTATAAGAGACAAAGATCTATAAGCCGAAATATTAGGCATCAAGACTCAGGCCAAAAAACACCCTTTTCAAGATCAAACCGGTTTAGTTCGCCTGCTGTAATCGTCAAAGGGATAAGATCAAATATATTGGTAAGCGCAACAGTGTTAAATATACGGCTATAACGCTTTTAATATTACTGCTAGATAAAACATGCCGCTGGAGAAATGTGAAAAGAATCACGTTTTGTGCGGTCGAACGAAAGTGACCAGTATGCAGAACCATTAATATTACATTGTTTAATCTGTATTTAATGAACACGTATACAAATAATTTTCATAGAGATGACAAATAGCTATGATTGAACAGTGCTTGTAATTCTCTGTTTTTTTAGCAATTCTTTTCATAAAGCTCAATGGAATTAGATTCTTGTCCATTGAGAATGTGCATCATATAATCAGATTACTCTTCAAGACTACCTGGCGAGGATCAAAGGATAGAACAAAAAACCACGGATAGGTGTTAACCCTAGCTAGGGCAATTCCCGATTTTCCAACACCCCCGTATCGCATAAATTAGAGTCGTCATCTGAATGAACTGGGTGGCAATCGAAAGTAAGCAGGCATGGAAGCTAATTTGATGCCGCTGAGTTCAAATAAGTTATAAATATTTATGATTCTTATGGAGAAATTGAAATAAGGATTTAAGTAGCGTTGGTGGAATGGTCGGTGGCGTTGTTGGTGGCATGTTTGGTGGGCCCATGGGCGCACAGCTTGGCTCACAGATCGGCGGCGGTATTGGCGGTATGCTTGAAGGCCTGATTTCGCAGCATGGACAATCTAATGTTCAGGGTGCGATGAACAACAACATGATGGGCTCACTTGTCAGTCAACTGGGTCAGGCTATTCAGAGTGCACCTGGTATCCCACAGTTCGCGAGAGATGAAATGTGCCAGGGATTACAGAGTGCCCATCAGAGCTGCCCTCAGGAGCCTACACCACCAGGATGTCAGCGGGATACTGACGATTCAATGAGTGGCTTGATCGATAAGATCGTTGATAAAGTTGTCGATCAGATTATGGAGAAGCTTCAGGGCGGCGGTTGTGAGTCTGGTGGTGATCTTCAAGACATGGTTCGTCAGGCGATTGAAGATGTGGTTCGTGAGCAGATTGGTGGTGGTGATGAGGATGGTGGTTGCAGAGCAAATGGGGATAATGCGACGGCTGAGCAAGCTGGTACAGATGATTCTTCTGGTGTTAATGATGATACAAATCCCAGTGATTCACTGCTAAGTAGATGCTCAAAAGATGATGAAGAAACAAAGTCAAAATCAAAGGGTAGTGGTAGTTGGCTTGTCGCGCTGGCAAAGGCTATGGGTGAGATGACAGGTAATCATCTTGAAAAAATGATGCAAGCTCAAGATGCTATGGAAGCTTCACAGGTAGATGAAACCAGCTCTGAGTTTAAAAATGCATCAAAGGAAGAGCAATCTAAGATGAAACAAGATGCTGCTAATGAATTCACTCAACAACAAGCAGTGTTTCAAGCAGAATCCAAATTATTTGCCATGTGTTCAGAAGCCACTTCTACGTCTCTGAAATCTATTGGTGAAGGTCTCTCATCAATGGCAAGAAAACAGTAAAAACTCTTTCTATTTTCTATATCAAATACCAGATACCGTGAGGCATCTGGTATTTGTGTTTTATACAATACAAGTCCTTCCATACATTTTAATTTAGTAAGAGATATCGCTATGACCAGTCTAGAAAATGTAATGAAAGATGTATTCATATTCATTGTATTATTAGTATTTCTAAATGCATGTGGTGGTAGCGGTGATGGTAATGAGGACGATGGCGGACAAGATACCCCTAATCCATCAGTAGATGGGAATGTAAATGGTGGACTAACTGGAAAAATATTCATGACAAGTGGATGGGTTATAGATATTCCGACTGGTAAAAGTAAGCGAGTCCCGGGCGTTGTATGGGACAGTTATTGTTATGAGGATGATTTCAATGAAATAGGCAACGATTTTTTCTGTACTCTAGCTGAACCAGGAATTGACTACGGTAATTATGTTTCTTTTTATGGCATTCCCAGTGATCTAGGAGATGAGTACCTATTAACTGCATCAAATTGTATCTATGGTGGTGGATATACTGACAGTGACTGATGAGATGGACGCCCTACCATTCCGGCGTCGGTGCGCCAAACTAGTTATGAGAACATAGGTTACATGGAGGGCATCCATCATGAAGAAGCATAGTCTTACAGCCATCGATTTAGCAAAAA
>NZ_JBSYOO010000017.1:0-17318 GCF_058244675.1 Candidatus Thiodiazotropha sp. AKIB8
ACCATCATTCACTATGTTGTTGTGTCATTATTGTCTTCTACAACAGTTACCAACTGAGACTCATCATACAGTGCTCATAATCAATGTCTGTCGATGTACTATTTTCAACTGAGTTAAGTTGAAGACTATATGAAACGCATAGTCTGTTTTCATCATTTATTACGATGTAGCCATCCAATGCGTTGCTTGGATCTACACCTGGGTTGACAATCTGAAGATGATGACCTGTTACACCATCTGACATCGTCTCTTCACCTAAATCAGTGTATGTTCCGTCATCTTCTACACTGACATCGGAATGCTCTCCATCACCTGAGCAATCACCAGTCTGAAAGTTGACCTGTGATTTAACCATGCTGT
Organism: Candidatus Thiodiazotropha sp. AKIB8; assembly: GCF_058244675.1. Taxonomy (NCBI): domain Bacteria; kingdom Pseudomonadati; phylum Pseudomonadota; class Gammaproteobacteria; order Chromatiales; family Sedimenticolaceae; genus Candidatus Thiodiazotropha; species Candidatus Thiodiazotropha sp. AKIB8. The sequence continues at coordinate 361 of NZ_JBSYOO010000017.1, forward strand.
TATCTTCAGTGAATTTATACACATTGTTATAACTTGCACTCCCATCGTCATTTGCGTAACAGAGGTATTGCGCAAACCAGAGTTGATTTTTATAGTCATCACTCACAGGATCAGGTGTTGGATCTGGATCAGGCGTTGGATCGACATCATCCGCCATACTATGGAAGGTCAGACAGTGATCGTAATCCATACTGGAGCCATCACCCTGATCAATATCAAACCATTCTGTATCAATCGCTACATTATTTGAAAAACAGAGGGTATTGCTGTCTCTCAAATTGAAGTAGGCATCCGCTGATTCTCTATCATCTTCTGGATCATCTTCCTCCTCAATATCATCACACCAATCGCCTTCGTCTTCTTCATCATCACCCTCTTCCCAATCATCTTCGCCTGGGTAATCTGGCTCTGTTGGGATTGGCGGTTCAGGTGGTGGTTCATCTGAGACAGCAGTGGCTGATACAGGCGCATCAGTTGTAGATTCTGATTCTGCTTCACCAGAGCCGCAGTCATCCCAATCGATCATATCCCAATCTTCATAAATGATATCAAAGTGGATTTCGTAACCATCTGTTCCGTCTGGTAGTGTGGCACTGTTACCTACTGCATAGGTCAAGGTAACATATTCATTGGCTTCAGGGGCTACGATGCCATCGACTGGGGTTACACAACTCGCATCTTCATAATATTGAGTTCCAGTTAATATCTCTCCATCGACACCAAATTGATATAGGCGTCTTAAGTGGGTCTCGTTATCATAGTCAACGCATGTTGCACTCATCCATATTTTGCCAGAAATTTCGTTCTCTGTTACTGGATCACTCTCATCATCTGATGGATTATCAGGGTCTGTATCCTCTTCATCATCGGAAGAGTTGTCATCATCACTATCTGGTGGGTTATCGCTGTCACCTTTTTGATCATCTGGCGTTGTAGTATCGTCATTGTCTCCCTTATCAGGTGTCGTACCACCATCGCCCTCCCCGTTATCAGTAACATTGTCACCTTCACCATTGGTTTCACTTTCTGTATTGGGGTTGGAGCCGTCATCATCGCCTCCCCCGCCGCCGCCACAACCTCCGAGAGCCATGGAGATCACGAGAGGCAGGGCAAGCAGAGCATAGGGTATGTTTACTTTCTTCATAACAATCCTTGTATATGTAATCGGTTTAATTAAGATTTTGGATCATATGCGATAAGATCTTAAGTTTTCAGGCGCAGGCTGAAGACCATCAAAACGAAAATGGTTAGTATTGAAAATGGAATGTGCTGGAACGTCATCTATAAAAACTCCCTTTTCTTAGATGCGATTTGATTTTTGGAATGTTGCTATAGCTTCCGCTGTTAATCAACCATTCTTGTTGTGCCTCTCTGGTGAGACTATATGGGTTAGAGTGATTGGCAAATTAGGGATTACCCTAGTTATCGCTGTTCATATTCAAAAAAGTGCACTTAAATCACAGTGTGTTTTATTTAAATGTTGATTTGATTATTTCATGTAACTTAAATTATTGCTCTTTTCAGCCCGTAGCCTGGATGGAGTGCTACGGAATCCGGGGGAACAGTGCGCCGATCTCCCCGGATTACGTTGCACTCCATCCAGGCTACATTACTAATTTTTTTGTCGATATTTAATATCAACCACGGAATGCACTGAATACTCGGAAAACAATTCTATATTTGTATATGGTGTTTATATGCAGATAAGGGTTTCAATTAACTCCCACTCCCACGAGGAGGGTGATGTAAAATGCAAGCCGTGTATATTTGTAAATAGTCCGTAGCCTGGATGAAGTGCAACGGAATCCGGGGGTGCAGTGCGCCGATCTTCCCGGATTACGTTACACTCCATCCAGGCTACATTTACTTTTTTATTGAATAAATTATATGTTGTTATACTCTGAATTTTAATTGGACAAATCTACGATGAACCCTCTTTTTTCCCTTAATGGTGCGGCAGGGCCACACCCTACTTTGGTGAATCTGTTTTGATCTCGATGAGGATAATCTGATTCAGGTCTCTAATAATCTGGGCATTAGCTCAACCAGGTTACAGGGCCGTGTTCTGTAGTCGAGCTGGGCTGAAATCAACTTACTCCACCCATCCATGCAGGCACCAGTTGATCCTGGCAGGCAGAAGATGAAAGTGCCATTGGCTACACCAGCCAATGTGCGAGATTGCATTGTTGATGTACCAATGGTTTCAAAAGATAAAACCCGAAACATCTCACCAAAACCGTCAATCACTTTATCCAATAAGGGGGCGACTGCTTCCGGAGTGCCATCCCTGCCGGTCAAACCGGTACCCCCTGTGGTGATAACCACTTGCACATCAGGATTGGCAATCCATTCTGAAACCACTGCCCGGATCGCATAACGGTCATCAGGCACAATTCTTTTATCTGCCATTTTGTGGCCATCTTTTTCCAATAAACTCTTCAGTTTTTGACCCGATTTGTCATTCTCTTCCGTGCGGGTGTCGGAAACGGTCATCACACTGATATTCAGGGGTATAAACTGATGTTCATTACTCATTCTTAAAGACTCCTGGATCTTGATTCGTGGTGCTGTTTTATAGTTCTGTAACTCAATAATTAATTCGGACGCTTTGCGTATATTGCGTCAAATAGTTCTTCAAGCTGCTGATGTGTCCCTCTCAAGCCATCGATTACATCTCTGGCCCAATCAAAGTAGGATTGCCTTCTCACCAGATCCCAACCTATGGGTGGGCTCAGATGCACATCACGTAGATTGGCAATTTTATCAGCAAGCTTTACCAGCTTTGCTTTGAATGAGAGATCAGGGGCATGATCTATCTGCATCGCTTTGCGTTCGAGTTTAGAGAGTGTCTTGTCATCAGTCACTTCCATCACCAATCCTGCGATAACCAGACCGAACTCTCTCTCAATCTCTTCAACTGTGGTATCTGTATCCTCAATGGTATCATGCAGCAGGGCCGCTATCAGGGTCTCAGCATCATATACGCCGGCTTCGTTGACCAATATATCCATCAATACGATCGGATGATTGACATAGGGCGTTGCCTGCACATCTTTACGGCGCTGGTCACGATGTTTTCGTGCCGAGAAGAGCAGTGCTCTGGTAATGAGTGGTAGTTGATTATTATCCAATGTTACACCTGTAAAATCGCTAAGTATGTCATTTGCTGCGGTAAGTCCGTTAACCCTCAGCCGGTCTACTAGTTTTGCATCTCTAACCAGACACGCTCCTGTTCAACAAGTTTCCCCTCTTTATAGAGCCAAATGGTAAATACAGACCCCTCACCCAATTCTGATTCGACACTGATATCGCCACCATACTTTTTGATCAGACTATAGCTGACAGAGAGCCCTAAACCTGTACCCTCTCCTGCACTCTTTCCACTATTGAAGGGGTTGAAAATAGATCTCAGCTGATCCTGAGCTATGCCGTTGCCATTGTCGATCACCTCGATCGCCACCCCACCATCATTCCAATCATAACTTCTCAGAGATACGGTGCCTGCCCCCTTCTCCAGGGCGTGTACTGCGTTAACTACAAGATTCACCAAAACTTGTTGCAACTCTTGTGGGTTTATCTTTACTTCATGAGTTGCTTTTAAATCCAACTCAATTTCAAAATCTGTTTTACTACGCAGATGCCGTACTAATACAAGGGTATGCTCTATGACTTCATTGACATTGATCAAAGAGATTTCTTCATCTATCTGATCGGGACGGGCATATTGCAACAAGCTGTTGATAATATCCTTGATACGAAAGATCTGCTCGATCACCAGATCGATTTCATGTTTAACCGGATCAGCAGCCGAGCCTAATTCAGCTACCAGCAAATCGAGATTACCCAACATAACAGCTGTCGGGTTATTGATTTCATGGGCAACACCTGCGGTCAACTCTCCCAATGCCGCCAGCTTTTCTGCATTGATCAGTTGAGCCCTGGTCTCTTCCAGGGTCTGGATCGTTGTCAGTAGCCTGTTGTTTTTCAACTTCAATTCAGCTGTCCGCTCATCCACCTTCTCTTCAAGCTGATCTGCCCACTGCTGCATCTCTTGATTGCGTTCCTGTAGCAGATCCAACAGCAGGTCTAACTCTCTGGCCAGATCCCCTATTTCATCAGTGGATGCGATATAGCCGATGCGTCTGGTCTGTCCCTCCCGGGTAGCACGTACAACACTCATCATCATTTCCAGCGGTTTGAAAATTGACTTTGCACCCCTGATCGATAGCCATGACGAGAACAACATCAATACCAGAAAGAACAGAACTAAAACAAAGAGTGCCTGCCATAGGGTGTTGCGTGATGGCGCTTCAAGAAAACCGGCATACAACATTCCGACCCGCTCACCATTCACATCGATAATGGGCTGATAGGCGGAGATATACCAGTCGTTCACAACAAAGGCCCGGTCTATCCATATTTTTCCATGATCGAGAACCTGGGTTCTCACCTCATTGGAGACCCGCGTACCCTGGGCTCGCTCATTTGGTGAACGAGGTACATTGGTGGTAATTCTTACATCGTCAAGAAATACAGTGACTGTACCGATACTGCCTTCGGGTAGACTTCCAGGGCCATAGACAAGGTCCCTAATGGTATCAACGAATTTAAAATTACCATTCAACAGAACACCACCATCCAGTACAGCAACCACCTCTCCTCTGGAGTTTTTAACCGGATAGAGTGCCCTGATCATCATCCCCCGCTCTTCTACCTGTTGAGCTGAAGGTCTGGCCCGGGGGGTCGCAAGCAGCGGCATTGCAACCTTGCTGGCCAATCCTGGTGATTGTGCCTCCAGATCCTCAGCGGAGAATATCTCTATCTCAACTTTAGCTGATCCCTGTAGTGCAACGAGTAGTGATGGAGAGGGGTGTGCCCTTTGTGGCTCTGTTGTATCGGACTTGAACAGTAGCTTGGCATCCTTACCCAGTAGATGCAGATATGAGAAGCCGTGATCCTCCTGTATCTTTTCAAGTTGCCTTTTGATAACCGTGCTACTACTCGATTCAAAAGCGGTATTGAAGATATAGGACTCTGCCAACCGCTCCAGTGTATTAAGATAATCTTCCTGCAGACGGTAAAAGTTATCCTCAGCGACTGATAGATCGGTATTGACCTTAATGAATAGCTGTTCGTAGCTGAACTGAGAACCCCAGTAGATCGCCAAACCCAATGCAATCGGCATGATCAGCAGAATGGGAAACAGAACCAGCACCAGCATTTTGTAACGCAAGGTGCTTTGTATGATCCGGATGAGTTTCAGCACGGATCAGGCTATACCCCAAGCTTGCGCTTTGCGCTCTAGCGTCTTACGGGAGATACCCAGTACCCGTGCTGCCGCTGATTTATTTCCATTATTCAGTTCTAATACTTTGAGAATATGTCGCTTCTCCACCGACTCAAGCAGTTGTGATGCTTCTGTCTGTTTGGGCGCAGCCTGACCTTGCTCTATTTCGGTGCCTGTTATGCAGAGACTCGGAGATTGATTTAACAGCAAACTGCGCTCAATCACATTTTTCAATTCACGCACATTGCCTGGCCAATCATAGTGCAGCAGCATCTCGATCTCATTTTCTCCCAAATGGGGCACTTCGATGCCAAGCTCTGAAGCCAGGGTGTTGATAAAGTGGTTTGCCAGAAGTGGAATATCTTCACGTCGCTCACGTAGAGCAGGAATGCGTAAAGATAGAACATTGAGTCGATAATAGAGGTCTTCCCGAAATCCCCCCCGCTGAACTTCATCACCCAGATCCCGATTCGTCGCGGCTATGATACGCACATTAATGGGAACCTCTCGATTTGATCCAACCGGGCGAATAGTTCGCTCTTCGAGTGAGCGCAACAGGTGCGCCTGCATTGAGAGGGGCATCTCGCCGATCTCATCAAGAAAAAGGGTTCCCCCATTTGCATAGGTGAAGAGGCCATCTCTGGATAGATGCGCGCCAGTGAAAGCGCCTTTTACGTGACCAAATAGTTCACTCTCCAGCAACTCAGCAGACATTGCTCCGCAGTTGACTGGCACAAAGCTACCTGACCTTCCGCTTAAATCATGGATCGCCCGTGCTGCCAGCTCTTTGCCCGTTCCTGACTCACCTTCGATCAACACTGTTGAGGGCATGGGTGCAACCCGCTTCACTACGCCACACAAGGCGTGCATCTGTTTACACTCACCAATAATTCCCGAACTGTCATAGATCTGATCAACCTGCCGACGCAGTACAAAGTTCTCCCTCTGCATCTTCTGGCGTTCCAGGTAGCGCTCTACTGAGGCAACCATCTGCTCCATACGGAATGGTTTCATAATAAAGTCTTCAGCGCCTGCTCTAAGTGCTGAGATAGCTGTTTCCAGGTCTGCATGGGCGGTCATAAAGATAACCCCTGTGTTGCCACCCTGCTGCCGAAGCTCTCTTACCCATTCAACCCCCCCGGTACGACCTGGTAGACGAATATCGGTGATGATCAGATCAAAGTGGCAGTGTTGTCTCAGCTCTTCTGCGGAAGCCACGTCCTTGGCTGTTTCAACCAGTCCAAAAAAGCGCCTGAGGCCTTTTTGTAAAAAACTCAGAATACCTGGCTCATCATCAACAATGAGCACTGAAGTCATGCGGGAAGTACCCCCCTCCTTGTGAGGAAATGTTGTGGGCTCAATCCCTGCCACAAGCTCATCAGTTTTTATATTCATCGATCACTGTTCAAGTTCAGCTATGGATTTGACCAGTCGGCTGTGTCCCTTAGTGAGACAAAATGACTAACTCAAAGTGTGTCATTCTGGGAACATTTGTCTCAATTTTGGATTCCCTTGAACAACGAAGGGAGAAACTGACGGTCATCGAATGCAGAATTTGTTTTTATAGTCCTGCCATCACTAAATAGTAGTCAATACAAAACCAATTACTATTGCAAATACCATGACAACAGCAGCAGATCTGTATGGCACTACTTTTGCAGCGTATTTCATTATTGCTACGCCTTGCTGGTTTTTTTTCAGTCATTGAGGCGCATGGACTACTGAAAATCAAGACGGAACGCTAACCCGACTAAGAATTTTGGACGTTAAACTGAAAGATAGAGCCAATCAACCATAAAAATAATCTGTTATTTCAATCGATTGAATACCCGATGAGGACTCATAATGAATAATGCGATAGCAAAGCACTTTCTCAAGCCGCTGTTGGTCTGTCTACTGCTCAGCATGGGCACTGTCCATGCCGATAGTGATCACAACATCAGACTGGCCACCACTACCAGTACAGATAATTCAGGACTGCTAACTGCACTACTCCCGGAATTCCAAGCTGATACAGGATACAACGTGCATGTTATTGCGGTAGGAACAGGTAAAGCATTGCGTATGGGACGTGATGGGGATGTGGATGTGGTGTTGGTACACGCCCGTGCTGCAGAAGATGAATTTGTAAGTCAGGGGCATGGTGATAAACGTTATGGTGTTATGTATAACGATTTCGTCCTGGTAGGCCCTAAGGAGGATCCTGCAGGGATCGCAAATGCCAAGGATGTGACTGATGCCCTAAAACGGCTTGCTGACCACTCTGCAACCTTTGTATCCAGAGGTGACGATTCAGGCACCCATAAAAAGGAGCTTGGCCTATGGAAAAAAGCAGGGGTAACTGCAACAGGATCATGGTATCGGGAAGCTGGCCAGGGCATGGGGAAAGTACTCCAGATCGCTGCAGAGATGAACGCCTACACCCTTACTGACCGGGGCACCTGGTTGGCTTATGAGAAAAAGTCCCCGCTGAAAATCAGTTTTGAGGGTGACCCACTGCTATTTAACCCATACGGCATCATTGCAGTGAACCCCCAAAAGTATCCGGATATTAACCACAAAGGCGCCCAGCAACTGATTCGCTGGCTTATCTCACCAGAGGGGCAGGAGCGCATCAATAATTTCCGTATTGGCGATAATCGCCTGTTTACACCTTCTGCCGATGCAGGAGAGTTTGCATCATTCAACCACAGCAAATGATGTTATGGAGAGACTGACAACCACTACGCTGGCAGCCCTGGAGCTGCTGTTCAGTGGCAATCCTGAACTGTGGGAAATTATTGCAATCTCCTTTCAGGTCTCCGGGATTGCCATCCTGGTGGCTACTCCGCCAGCGTTGTTGGTCGCCTTTGTACTCAGTTATTACCACTTTCCAGGTAGAAGGCTACTGATCTCCCTTAACAGCACGTTACTCTCTGTACCTGCTGTTGTGGTTGGTTTGACCCTGTTCATTCTGCTCTCCCGGCAGGGCCCCCTTGGAGAGTGGAAACTGTTGTTCACCCAGACCGCGATGATACTTGGTCAGATCGCCCTCGCATTCCCGATCCTTGTCGCCATGGGGCACTCTGCTCTGCAAGCCTGTGACAGACGCGCCTGGGAGACAGCCCGCACTCTGGGTGCCAACCCATTTCGGGCACTGTTAACGATTATGCGGGAAGCCAGATTTGGTTTGATGGCGGCCCTACTTGCAGCCTATGGGCGGATCATTGCAGAGGTTGGGGCATCAATGATGCTTGGCGGTAACATCCTGCACTACACGCGCAATATACCAACCGCCATCGCCCTGGAGTCGAGTAAAGGAGAGTTTGCCCAGGGCATAGCCTTAGGTCTTGTGTTACTTGTGCTGGCCTTCTCTCTCAACGCCTTCCTACAGCACTTTCAAGGAAAGGGGCAACCTGCCTGATGGTTATACCAAAAACTTTTAAAGTTCACGCCTTAAAGAAGCACTTTGCCAAGCGACAGGTTTTACATGAGATCAGTTTCTCACTTGAATCAGGTCACACCCATCTTCTGAGTGGTGACAACGGCGCTGGTAAATCTACCTTATTGCGTATCCTCGCGGGACTTGAAAAACCAGACACTATCCAGCTTGACCTTGGCAGAGGGGTACGTTGCTGGCGAAGTATCAAGAAGGAACTTCAACACCACACACTCTATCTGCATCAACACCCCTATATGTTCGATGGCACAGTAAACTACAACCTGAACTATGCAATTTCTGAAAAGCTTACAAAGCAGGAACGCAAACAGCAGATTGATGAGGCCCTGGAGTGGGCTGACCTGAAGGATCTCGCCAATTCCCCTGCAAAATCACTTTCTGGCGGTGAAAAACAACGCGTCTCTCTGGCTCGAGCCTGGTTGAGAAAACCTGCCATTCTGCTGCTTGACGAACCCACAGCCAATCTGGATCATGAATCTAGACAACGTACTCTCAGCTTGTTGGAGGCGCTCAAAAACAGTGGCTCTGCCATGTTGCTGGCCAGCCACGACCCGATGCACTTTCCATCTTTGATCGATCAGCATCTGCATCTGGATCAGGGTAAACTGATACGCATTAACGAGCAGAATCTGCCGATAGACGACACAGCCCATCCCAGCTTCAGGAGTACCGCATGAACAGTCGGCCTAATTTCACTGCAGTCATATTAGCTGGCGGCCGGGGAAGCCGCATGGGCGGCAGTGACAAGGGTCTGGTTCAGCTGGATGGCAAACCGCTGATTGAACATGTCATCTCTGCCATTGCCCCCCAGGTACAACAACTGGTTATCAATGCCAATCGCAATATTCCCGACTATCAGAAATATGGCTATCCGGTCATTCGAGATGAACTGAGTGGATACCAGGGGCCTTTGGCCGGCATCTTTGCCGCACTGGAATTTATCGATAGTCCGGATCTGATAACTGTACCCTGTGACGGTCCCAGACTGCCCGAAGACCTGGTAGAGAGACTGGCATCCGCTCGACAAAGTGAGGATGCAGATATTGCTGTCGCATACGATGGCAAGCGCCTGCAACCGGTATATGCACTGATTCCGACAAGAGTGCAACAGAGTTTGCAGCACTATCTAGACGGGGGCGACCGAAAAATCGATCTTTGGTATGCCCAACACAAGATGGCCATGGCGGACTTCTCAGATATTCCAGAGACTTTTATGAACATCAATACGCCAGAAGATCGGAACGAACTTGAACAACCCCGCTCAGCACAGCAGTGAGACTACAGGGATGATCGACTATCCAATCCCCCTGCTTGGCTTCAGTGCCTTCAGTGGCACGGGTAAAACCACCCTGCTGACAAAACTTCTGCCGATACTCAAAAAGGACGGTCTGCGAATTGCTGTGGTTAAACATGCCCAACACCAGTTCGAGATCGATCACCCTCAAAAGGATAGCTATGAGCTGCGCAAGTCTGGCGCAGCCCAGATGCTGGTCGCCTCCAGGGGGCGGATGGCGTTGATATCGGAGACAGATGACAGCAACGAACCCAGTCTGCAATCCACACTGCCACACCTCGATCATCGCGCACTGGATCTGGTGCTGGTTGAAGGCTTCAAACAGGCAGCCATTCATAAAATCGAACTGCACCGGCCCAAACTGGGCAAACCTCTGCTTTGCCTCAGTGACCCCAACATCATTGCCATCGCCACTGATGAGGCGATATGCTCTCTACCAGATGAGTTACCGGTTTTGGATTTAAACCAACCGGATGCAATTGCAAACTTCATTCGCCAACAGCTCTATCGATTCGGAGAACGTCCAATCCATGACCCCACAAGCCACCGATCCTCAAGCCAGCTGCGCTGATCCCGAGCAATCCACAACCCTCCGAGTCACTGCAGCCAGAGAGGCGATTCAGACAGGTATTCAGCCAATAGTCACCACCCAGAGGCTGGCGCTGAGGGAGGCGTTAGGTCGGGTATTGGCAGAAGATATCATCTCCCCCATTGATGTACCGGGACACACCAATTCTGCTATGGATGGTTATGCCCTTATCGGGGAAGATCTACAATCTGGCAGGGTAGAAAAGTTTAAGCTGATTGGCACAACAGTAGCCGGTAAACCTTTTCAAACCCAATGCGGTAAAGGTGAATGCGTGCGCATTATGACTGGCGCCCCTATACCCGCTGGCAGCGATACGGTGATCATGCAGGAGCAGGCAAAGCTCGATGAGCATGATATGGTCAGTTTTACCTCTCAACATAAACCTGGTCAGAATGTACGCCATGCAGGAGAGGATATCCCCAAGGGCAGCTCAGTACTGCAACCCGGCAGACGTTTGACAGCTGCTGATCTGGGCGTATTGGCATCCCTTGGCTTCGGTGAAGTCAGCGTCAGGCGTAAACCTCGCATCGCTTTTTTCTCCACAGGAGATGAGTTGCGCGGCCTTGGAGAGACCCTCTCAGAGGGTGATGTCTACGACAGCAACCGTTATAGCCTGTATGGCATGCTCAAAGAGTGTGGCGCAGAGCTGTTGGACATGGGGGTGATCAAAGATGATCCGCAAGCCTTACGCCAGGCATTTCAGACCGCAGCCGAGGAGGCGGATATAGTAATCTCCTCAGGTGGTGTTTCTGTGGGAGAGGCAGACTACACCAAAAAAATCCTGCAACAGTTGGGTGAGATTCATTTTTGGAAAATCGCCATGAAGCCTGGTCGACCTCTGGCATTTGGCAAACTGGGTGAAACCCTCTTTTTTGGGCTACCCGGCAACCCAGTGGCGGTGATGGTCACCTTCTACCAGTTCGTGCTTCCGGCGATTCACTATCTTGCCACCGGCAAGCCCTATCACCCCTTCACCCTCTCTGCGGTTTGCAGCAACAATATCCGCAAAAGAGCGGGGCGTTATGAATTTATCCGGGGTGCATTTGTATCGGGTAGTGATGGAGCGATTTCGGTTGAATCCGTGGGGCAGCAGGGATCGGGTATCCTCACTTCAATGAGTCGAGGTAACTGTTTCATACTACTGCCGGAAAGCTGTGCCGGCGTTGCAGAGGGTGAGCGGGTGGAGATACAGCCCTTCTCATACCTTGCGCTTGATCCAGTGGCTGGATAGGAAAAATCTGATCAACTGCCCTTTTCAAAACAGTTCAGCAACCGTTCCAGAGTTGCCCACTCCTCATCCTTCAGCTTTCCGTTGAGTGCGGCCCGCTCAATTTTCGCCACAACCTCACGGGTTTTCGGCGACAGTCTCTGATTCATCTGGCGTACAGACATCAACAGGGTTTCGAGATTATCGCCATCGGATACGGCTGTCTGTGTGCGTCCTTTAAGCTTGGGATACTGATACTCCACACCATCCACCGGATGTTGCACATCCATATACCCCTCCGGTAGATCCATACCCGCCTCTATCCGCCTGGCAACCACATCACCCATGTTTCTCCTGCCTGTAACCATCTGGCTCACATGGGCCGGAGTCAATCCAACCTGTTCTGAGAACTCCCTCTGGGAATGGAAGCAGGCGATCTGTTCCACTAGATTGGCTTTCCGTATCGTCTTGATATTCATTATTCGTGAATAATAGCAACTTGCTATAGATCAAGCCATGTACATATTGCTATATTTTTAGCATCAAGCTAAAATGCCTGGGCAATATGGATATGAAAACTTTTATAGAAATGGAAGGTCGTGAAGCTGCCAGACGTTTAGCTGTCAAAAGTGGCACCAAATATATCTATCTAACACAGATCGCCTCTGGTTTCAGAAAGCCCAGTGGTCGATTGACCCTGTTGCTCGAACGCTACTCACAGGGCAAGCTGACCCGCTTCGAATTGCGACCCGACCTATATCCAAAAGAGTAGATTGTTAACAAGTGCTGAAGTTCTCCTCCAACTTAAAACCGAAGCACCTTAGAAAGGAAAAATAGTATTTACAAAATGGAACTCTCTAAAAAATATCCGACTCATTCAAATAGATTGAAGCGTTATTGTAATGAGTTTTCAGAATTTAATGACCGCTGTGAGCAACTCTGTAATGCATTTGAGCATATCGCAACGCACCATGACACTATCAGCAGTTTTGCCGTGAGAGGTATGAAGCAGAATGCCTTGTGGTTAAAAAGACGGATGAAAGAGATGGAACAGAAATTGGAAACATTGTGTGAAGAAGTATGCCAATAAAAAACAGTTAATCACTGCTAATGCGCCATTAATCCTTCTGTTGTGGATTGTTGATGCAGCTGATGAATACTCCCCCTCTCCCCCAGCCCCTCTCCCGCAAGGGGCGAGGGGAGCTACTCTACCTTCCTATCAAACACACCATGATGTAAAAAGAACACCACCTGCCGAATAACCTCATCATCCCGCATAATGAACATATGCTCTGCCTTAACCAACAGGAAATCTTTCATCTCTAACATCTTGGTCCGTTCAACAGCCACCTTGCCATCATCTTTACCAGGAATCTCAGGCAGAAACCAGGTTACCCCCTCTTTCTCTCCAGCAATAATTCCAATCTCACCATCGATGGGTTTAAGTTTGTTGGGCAGACTGTTGTCATCTGTACCCAGAACCTGGCCAGCCGGCCCTAGAATCATCTTATAGAAAATATCATCTTTCATCTCATCAGTGATTTCACTGCCTTTATTGGGGGGTGCCAACATCACGATTCGACCCAGTTTATCAATCTGATGATCCTGCAAATAATATCTTACGAGAATACCGCCCAGGGAATGGGTGACAAAATGGATCTTTTGACTCTGTTTGCTGTTGCAGAAGGCAAGGCCTGACTCAATCGCCGGTGCAGTAACTTCATTCACACTTTGAGTAAGACTGGGATAGCTCTCATTCCATACATGATAACCCTGTTCTTCCAACGCCTCTTCAATCAGTCCTAATGATAGGGAAGAGCGACCCAAGCCGTGCAGAAGAACAACACACTCATTCTGTGATCCCAGTGTGGTAGGTATATAAAGCAAGAGTAGTGAACAAAGAAAAAGTCGTTTCATCATCTATTAGACAATCGATTGGCAATTCGTACCATTCTGGCCAACTCTCTTTCCAGTTCCTGGCGTTTGTGGCGAAGATATGCCTTCAGGTTACGCTTACGCAGAAAAAGCAGAAACACCCGAATATTTTCCAGGATTCGCTGCTTTTCACCGCGTACCAGCAGGGCAACTGCTGAGCTGACAACCAGTGTAGAGATATATAACAGCATCCACTTCCAACCATAATAGTTAAATACCAGAAAGGTCTGCAAGCCCCAAAAGAAGGTAAAAGAGAACAATCCCAAAATCATTTTGGTGGTGTCATGTTGATTGGTTCCCTTAGCGAAATGGTGGGAGAGACGTTTTGCCAACTGATAGGGAATATAACTGTTAATGATGCCCCACAAGGCAACCGGAAAAACGACCAGTAACATCCAGGTCATTCGCAATAGGTAGAGCCCGATCAATGTGGGTTTGTAATCAACTGACAGGTGATAGTCCTTCACGCCACAATGCTGACATATTTTTTCGAACTGCTTTAACTGAGTGATCAATGCACGGACTTTATCAGGCTCGTAATTCCTGAGTAATCGCTGGGCGTCAATGAGACGCTGTTGGGTACGGAATCGTTGTTGCAGATTACGATGATGATATTTACCATGACGAAATGCGAAGAAATTCTCAATTCGGGCAACCAGGTTAATCTCTTCCCAACTCTCTGCATTTAGAGTGACCGACTCCAGACCGACACGGATTCGATCAGTCAATTCAATCACACTCTCTTCTTGAGTGTTCTCTTCATCAAAATCCAGGCTGAGCGACTCACCAAACTGAACCAATACCGCACTGCGGAATTGCCCCTTTTGCGGGAAAGTCAGACCGACAGGAATCACGGCTGGTTTATATCCTGCTACTTGGATCGTTTCCAACGCCATTCGAGCTGCGCCAGTTTTCAGCTCTGTCAGCTGAGGTATGTCATGACTCTGCCCTTCAGGAAAGATAATCAGGGCCTCACCCTTGGCCAGCAACGCATAGCACAGGGAAAAGGTCTCTCTGTTTTTTGAAGTGTCAGCACCCGGATCTCCACGACGAAAAATGGGGACCGCACCCATTCCCTGCAGGATAGGTTTCAGTAGAGGATTACTAAACAATCCACTTCGCGCCAGTGGACGGATGGGCTTTCGGGTTGCAGCCTGCAAAACCACTGCATCGGCAAGAGCATTAACGTGATTTGCGCATAATATAATGCCTTGCTTTTCAGGCAGATTCTCAATACCGGAGACTTCAAACCGTTGGTAAAAAATCTTTACAACAAGCCGACAGAAACCTTGCCAGCTCTTTTCAAACCAGGTTAACGTCCCTTGTACAGAATCTATTGACTGCTCTTTTCCCATGGTGGGTCAAGAGTATCATGTCAATGAGATGGAGTGCAGCCACCCTTCATGCTTTCAAATCACACCGAAATACCATGTAGCAATCCGTCACGTTGAAATAATTTATTAACCCGGCGACTAAGTATGTCGTCTTCAGGGTTAATAGGTGTTAGGTATTTAGCGAAACGAATCCTATTTTATCCATAGAGGATAACTCACTACCACTCAAGACCTTCCACACCATCACCAGTCAATTCGGAGCCGTCTGACAATCCAGCTTCGCCGCTTGTGTCAGGATTAACAGAGAGTGCATTGTCTGCCATTTCATATTGAGCTTGCTCGCTATCTTCTAACGCTGCCCATGGATCTGAGGGGTCGGCATTCGAATCCGCATCAGAACCCTGCTGGACAACGTCGGCCCAGCCATCGCCTCCCCCCTCATCAAAGTAGTCGGCACCATCGAATGGGTCTTCCACCGTCTCACCGCTAACATCACCTCTTTCATCTCGGTCATGGGACTCATCTCTATCCTCTCGCTCGCCTCGGCCACGGTGCTCTTCTCGATCTTCTCGATCACCTCGGCCACGGTGCTCCTCACGATCTTCTCTATCGCCTCGACTACGGTTCTCTTCTCGATCTTCGCGTTCACCTCGACCTTGGTGCTCTTCACGATCTTCTCGATCACCTCGACCACGGTTCTCTTCACGATCTTCTCTATCGCCTCGACTACGGTTCTCTTCTCGATCTTCTCGATCGCCTCGACCACGGTTCTCCTCACGATCTTCTCTATCGCCTCGGCCACGGTTCTCCTCACGATCTTCTCGATCGCCTCGACCACGGTTCTCCTCACGATCTTCTCTATCGCCTCGGCCACGGTTCTCCTCACGATCATCTCTATCGCCTCGGCCATGGTGCTCTTCTCGATCTTCCTTATCACCCCGACCTTGACGTTCTTCTCGATCTTCCCTGTCACCTCGGCCTTGATGTTCTTCTCGATCTTCCCTGTCGCCTCGACCTTGGCGTTCTTCTCGATCTTCCCTGTCACCTCGGCCTTGATGCTCTTCTCGATCTTCCTTATCGCCTCGACCTTGGCTTTCTTCTCGATCTTCCCTGTCACCTCGGCCTTGGTGCTCTTCGCGATCTTCTCGATCATCCCGGCCACGGTCCTCATCGCGTTCTTCCCGTTCCTCTTCTACAAATTCAGAGTCACTGTCTAAACCCTGTATATTTAAGGTCAACGTAGTCTCTGCAGTACCGCCCTGGTCATCAGTAACAGTTACAGGCACTTCTATAGTTTCAGTTTCACCAGCACCCAATTCTTCATAACTGGAAGCATCGAAGCTATACGACCCGTCTTCATTTACAATAAGACCTTCTACTTTTGAAGTGGTTGAAAAAGTCAGCGACGCACCTTCTGCCAGATCCACATCACTTGCTTCCAGCTGTCCAGTTACAAGTTCACCTTCATCTACTGAAGACTTTTGAGCTTCAGCAACTGGCGTATCATTGGTTCCAGTAACAGTAATTGTCAGGGTGGTCTCTGCGGTAGCACCTTGATCATCAGTTACGGTTACAGGTACTTCTATAGTTTCAGTTTCTCCAGCACCCAATTCTTCATAACTGGAGGCATCAAAACTGTATGAACCATCTTTATTGACAGTAAGTCCTTCAACATCGGATTCAGTTGAAAATGACAATGTTGCACCATCAGTCAGGTCAACGTCGCCCCCATCAAGCTGTCCTTTTACAACAGCCCCATCATCCACTGAAGTCTCTGCTGCTGTCACCGTAGGCAGGTCGTTGGTTCCATTTACTGTGATGGTTAGTGTCGTCTCAGCTGCACCGCCCTGGTCATCAGTAACCGATACAGGCA
>NZ_JBSYOO010000027.1:0-41584 GCF_058244675.1 Candidatus Thiodiazotropha sp. AKIB8
TCATTTATGCCAATCAAAGCGCATTGGTAGGATGCTTCTCGATCCTTATTCGGGAAATTCAAATCTAGATCACTCAATTAGAAGATGATAAACGGCTGAACCTCCTGGGTCAGTCGATTGTGGTGAAAATTTTATACCAATAGAAGCAAATGGAAGCTGGGGATTCTGTTTTCTTCCTTCAAATGATGCCTGTCCTGATTAAACTGGTTTTGTCATGTTGATTTGTCTAGGTTGGCAGCAAGGTGATGAGCTGGGAAAACAGGCTATAATTTAGTTAACTCGTCGGCACAAAATGATGAGCTGAAACGGCGGCAGTTCTTTTTTCCGTTTAAGGGGAGTCATCAGCGCGCCGCTCAATGCCAACAAAGCAGCCTGATGGGGCTGGGATGGGTATCTTCCTTCCCTTCACCCATGACCTTCCAAAAAGCGGAAGGGGTTAGATCAAGGCGCTTTGCCATTGGTGATAACATCCCTGGAATCAGCAAGTAAGGATACTCACCTGACGTTGCCATGCGCAGCGTAAAGGAGCAATCCTATGAGGCTTTTAACAGGAGCAAAACCTGCAAAGCAGCTCCCATGGAGGGGACGATTCACCGGGGCAGACCTCGAGCGGGGTGTCCTGCATCCGTGTATTGATGGGCATGGAAATATCGACCTGGAAACTGGCCTGCATCCATTCGAGGGGATTTGTGCGCAAAGAGATAAAAACGAAACCCTCACTTCCCAACATCTCTGGCGACTTGGATATTTCCTCACACACCGGACACCATCAATTGGTTCGAGGTCAGGCATGAGAGTTCTATATTTAATTACGGCCCTACTGCTGGTGATGCTGACGGCTGTCGCATGTGACACTTCTGCACCACCTCCCTCCAGTCCGGAATATGGCGCTGGTCCTACTGATAACGCCAAACCTCTCTATCACCTCGCTATCCACCCACTGCACAACCCGAAGAAGTTGGCCGAGGCCTACCACCCTCTCATAGAATATCTGAATGCTGAGATTCCCGAAGCCGGTTTTGTTCTCGAGGCATCGCGTGATTACCAGGCCTATGAGCGGAAATTTCGTGCCCGTACCCCTGAGTTCCTCCTGCCCAATCCGTGGCAAACACTGGAGGCCATCAAGAAGGGGTATAAAGTGATCGCCATGGCAGGAGATGCCAATGACTTCAAGGGTATCTTCATCGTACGCAAGGATAGCGGCATCCAGTCTCCCTCCGAACTCAAGGGTAAAGTGGTCAGCTATCCCTCCCACACGGCGTTGGCGGCCTGCATCATGCCCCAATATTTTCTCTACCAGCAGGGGCTCGATATCAATCAGGAGATCACAAACGTCTACGTGGGCTCCCAGGAGTCGTCGATTATGAACGCCTACCTGGGGAAATCCGCCGCCGGCGCCACTTGGCCACCGCCGTGGCGCCTGTTCCAGAAAGACCACCCCGCTGAGGCCGCACAGCTTAAATTGATCTGGGAGACCCCCCCTCTGATGAACAATTCGATCATGGTGAGGGACGATATTCCCGCAGCACTGAGGGATAGGGTACAAGCCCTGTTGCTTGGTCTCGATGAAACCCCAGATGGAAGGGATATCCTCAATGCCATGGAGACTGCCCGCTTTCACGCAGCTGACGACGCCAGTTACAACAAGGTACGAGACTATGTTGCCGTTTTCGAGGAGAAGGTGCGTCCTGTGGAACAAAAATGAATCTGATCAAGCACTCCCTGGCGCAGGTTTTCAGCACTCTGCGCGGACAGCTTATCCTTGGCGTGGCGCTGTTCATATCGATCACTATGGCGCTGTTCGTCATCTATCTCACCGATCGGGAACAGCAGATGTTGCTCGATCGCCATACAGAGCACGCTACCGCCCTGGCCAATAATATTGCTACCACCTCCTCCGGTTGGCTGGCGGCGCGAGACTATTCGGGTCTGCAGGAGATCATCGACGCCCAGAGCCGCTATCCCGATCTCATGTTTGCCATGATCCTGGCTCCCCAGAGGCAAGTGCTGGCTCACAGCGACACCTCGCTGGTGGGTAAGTACCTGCAGGACTTCCAGGAGACGGGTGATAGTCTGTCGGGTGCCCGCATAATCAGCCATACAACGGAGTTGGTGGATGTCATCACTCCGGTGGTGCTTGCAGGTCGTGAAATCGGCTGGGTACGGGTCGGTCTTAGCGGAGAGACCACCATGAGGCGCCTGCAGGAGATTACCCAGAGCAGCATCCTTCATGGTGCAGTGGCCGTTGTTATCGGATCCCTGGCGGTTGCAATCATGGGTTGGCGGGTGACACGCCGCCTCTATGCAATTCAGACAGTGGCCGATGCCATCCAGGGAGGCGAGCGTGAGGTGAGGGTTCGCCTTGAAGGAGAGGATGAGGCGGCCAAGCTCGGCAATGCCTTCGACTCCATGCTGAATACCCTGGCACAACGGGAGAGTGAGCTGCAACAACATCGAGATCACCTCTCCGAGCTGGTTGAGGAGCGTACATCGGAGCTTATCAAAGCCCGTGATGTCGCCGAGGCCGCGAACAAGGCCAAGAGCGTATTTCTGGCCAATATGAGCCATGAGCTGCGTACCCCCCTGAACGCGGTGCTGGGCTTCTCTCAACTGATGAAGAACGCCCCGGACGTCAGCAGCGAGCAGCTGAAGAATCTGGATATCATCACCCACAGCGGTGAGCACCTTCTGGATCTGATCAACAATGTGTTGGATATCTCCAAGATCGAGAGCGGTAGAACAGTACTGGAGGAGTCTCATCTCGATCTGCATCAACTGTTGCTGGAACTGAAATCGTTAATGTATGTACGTGCTGCTGAGAAGAGTCTCGATTTTATTTTGCAGCAGTCTGCCGACCTTCCGCGCAACATTTCCGTCGATGGGGCTAAGCTGAGGCAGGTTTTAATCAACCTGATCGGCAATGCGATCAAATACACCAGTCGCGGCAGCGTCTCACTCAATGCCTTGCTGGTTAGCCAGGAGAGTGCGGAACAGGCGTTGCTTCGATTCGAGGTGGAGGATTCCGGTACCGGTATCAGGCCAGAGGATCAGGAGCGCATATTCTCACCTTTCGTTCAGTTGGGGGACAGGCCACCGGCAGAGGCAGGAACCGGCTTGGGGCTGGCCATATGCAAACAGTATGTCGATCTGATGAAGGGAGAGATTAATATCGAGAGCGAATTGGGTAAGGGAGCGCTGTTTCATTTCGAGATACCGGTGACTGTGATTCCTTCCGCGACGACTCCAGCAGCAACGGCGCGTGGCCGGGTCCTGGGAGTTGCCGACGGGCAGCCTGTCTATCGCATCCTTATTGTCGAGGACCAGACGGAGAACCGATTACTGCTACACCAATTGCTTGATCCTCTGGGTTTCGATTTGAGGGAAGCCGTTAATGGTCAGGAAGCGATTGAGTCGTTTCAGGAGTGGCATCCTCATCTAATCTTCATGGATATCCGTATGCCGGTGATGGATGGATTGCAAGCTACCCGAAATATCAAGGCAAGCGATAGCAGCGAGCAAACTTATATTGTTGCCCTCACGGCCCATGCGTTGGAGGAGGAGCGTAAGGAGATTCTTGCGGCAGGCTGTGATGATTTCATCCGCAAGCCTTATACCATTGCCGATATTCTTGACACCCTGAGCCATAACCTGGGCGTTAGATTCATCTATGCTGATGATAAAGCGCCCACCGCTGGTGTGCCATTGGATGCGAAACAGTTATCTACCTTGCCCGATGAACTGCTGAGTAGTTTGGAGCTGGGACTTTCAAGGATCGATCTGGATGCGGTAAACCGCTCGATTGAAGAGATACGCACGCTTAAGCCATCCCTCGCAGACGCTTTGTCTCCAGTCGTCAAGGAACTTCAATTCAGCAGAATTTTACAGCTGATCCGCTCACTCAAGACAGAGCCACAGACGAAGAACAAGACAGGGGAAACTAATGAACCCTGATAAATTCAACAAGATATTAGCTGTTGATGACAGCAGTGCAAATCTTCGGTTATTGATGAACCTGCTCGTCGAACATGGCTATGCGGTTTATCCTGCCTCCGACGGTGAGCTGGCTTTGGAGTTCGTCCAGTCGACGCTGCCCGATCTTATTTTGCTGGATATCAAGATGCCGGGGCTGGATGGTTACGAAGTCTGTCGTCAGCTCAAGGCCGATCAAAGAACCGCTTCTATACCCATAGTTTTCCTCAGCGCCCTGGAAGATCAGCGTGACAAAGTAAAAGGGTTTAAAGCAGGTGGGGTGGATTTCATCACCAAGCCATTTCAGCCAGAAGAGATGTTGGCCCGGGTCAGTATCCACCTGCGCGTGAAACAGCTGACTGAAGGTTTAGAGCAGGAGGTCAACGCGCGGACCGAAGAGCTGATGATGGCCAACAGGCAGCTACAGATGGAGGTGACCCAACGGGAACTGACAGAGGAAGCTCTAAAAAAAGAGCGTGAGTTATTCATCGCCGGACCAAACATGGCCTATCTGCTAAGTGCCGAAGAGGGATGGCCTCTGGAGTATGTCTCGCCAAACATACAGGATCAGCTGGGTTATGATCCTGTGAAAATAATGCGCGAGCGAGCGCTTGCCGTTGAGCTCATACATCCGGACGATATCGAGAAGGTCAAGCAGGAGGTTGAAGCTCACAGCAAAGCGGGTGAACCTCACTTCTCACTGGAGTTTAGAGTGCTTACCTCAAGCGGCGATAGCCGCTGGGTCTACGACTTTATTGTTGTGCGGCGTGATGCGCATGGAGAGGTCACGCACTACCAAGGCTATTTCAATGACATCACCGAACGTAAGTTGGCGGAAGTGGCCTTGCGCGAAAGCCAGCTGCGACTCGCAAATATCCTCGACAACAGTCCCGGCGCCATCTACCGATGCGCCAACGATCCTGACTGGACCATGGAGTTTATCAGTGCAGGAATCGAACGGATCACCGGCTATCCCGCCGATGATTTTCTGAATAATCGGGTTCGCACCTTCGCCAGCATCATTCATCCAGATGACCTCCAGCGTGTTGCAGATAGAATAACTCGTCGCCTGACTAAGCAGGGTCGCTACGAATTGGACTATCGCCTGATCGCACAGGACGGCGGCCTGCGATGGGTGCATGAACAGGGACGAGGTGTTTTTTCCGATGATGGAAATTTACTCTACCTCGACGGTACCCTTTTCGATATCACCATACAGCGGGAGGCAGAGGAGACACTCAAGCTCAACGCAGAGCGGATGCAGGCACTACTTCACTTAAATCAGATGACCGATGCGAGCGAGGATGAGCTGATGCGTTTTACCTACGAGGCGGCGATCCGTCTGACCCGCAGTAAGTTGGGTTATCTGGGTTTGATGAATGAAAATGAAACCATTCTTAACGTACAGTTCTGGTCTCAGGAGGCGATGGATGAGTGCAGTATACCGGACATGCCGATGATCTTTCCTGTAGAAACCTCCGGCTTATGGGGCGAAGCTGTACGCCAGCATCGCCCTATTATCACTAATGACTACGGCGGGCCAAATCCATGGAAGAGGGGTACGCCTGAAGGTCACATAAAACTGATTCGTCACATGAATCTGCCGGTGATCGTCGGCGATAAAATCGTTTTACTGGCTGGTGTCGGTAACAAGGATGAGGACTATAGCGCAAGTGATGAGCAACAGCTAAGTCTGCTGATGGAGGGTATGTGGCGACAGATCGAACGTCTGCGGGCAGAGGATGAGCTCATGCGCTACCACGCTCAGCTGGAAGATACCGTCAAACAGCGCACAGAGGAGTTAAGTATTTCACGCGATGCAGCTGAGGCTGCAAACAAGGCTAAAAGCGCATTTCTGGCCAATATGAGTCATGAACTGCGCACGCCACTCAATGCCATACTTGGATTCTCCAGCATTATTCGTGAAGATCCCCAGCTGCCGGAGGGGCAGAGGAACAACGTCAATATCATCAATCGCAGTGGTGAGCATCTTCTGACACTGATAAATGATGTTCTGGAAATGGCCAAGATCGAGGCTGGTGGTATAAAGCTTGGCAATGCTCCTTTTGATCTGGGTGGCATGGTGCTCGATGTCATAGAACTTATGCAGATGCGCGCCAGGGATAAAGGACTGGAACTGGTTATCGATCAATCTTCTCAGTTTCCACGTTACATCGTCGGCGACGAGTCTCGACTGCGTCAAGTACTTATCAACTTGATAGGAAACGCTATCAAGTATACCGATCAAGGTGGTGTGAACTTAATACTTGGATCCAGGCAGAACAAACACTCACATCTGATAATCGTGGTTGAGGACTCGGGTCCAGGCATTGCAGTGGAGGATCAAAAACGTATCTTCAACCCCTTTGTGCAGATAGGTGAAAAAGGGGATCGTAAGGGGACAGGGCTGGGACTGACAATATCACGCCAATTTGTGCAGATGATGAATGGCAGCATCGAACTTCAGAGTACGCCAGGCAAAGGCTCGGTATTTACAATCGACCTGCCCCTGACCGATGCCATGGAGACAGATATCACCCAAGCTGAGCAACAAGTTGCTAATAGAGTTGTGGGTATTGCTCCCGGACAACCAGAATATCGTATCCTTATTGTCGAGGATCAGATTGATAACCAGCTACTGTTAAGTAGCCTGTTACATCACGCGGGGCTCCAGGACAAGGTCGCTGAAAACGGCAAACAGGCCGTGGAGCTATACCAAAGTTGGCAACCACACCTGATTTTTATGGACAGGCGCATGCCTGTGATGGATGGAGAGCAAGCAACTCGACAAATCCGCAGTCTGCCCAACGGTGATGAGGTTAAGATCATTGCTGTGACGGCTTCGGCTTTCAAGGAGCAGCGCGAACAGATGCTCGAAGCCGGCGTTGACGACTTTATCGGCAAACCTTACCATCCCGATGAAATTTACGCTCAACTGTCGAAGCATCTGGAGATACGCTTCCTGCATGATGAACTGGTCGAAGCCAAACAGCAGCGGCGTGCTTTAACTCCGGAGATGTTATCAAAACTGCCGGATGAGCTTCGCTTTGATTTACAAGAGGCAGTTGAGAGCCTGGAGATTCAACGTATCTACTATGTCATCAAACAGGTGGATGAATATGATCATGATCTCAATAAGAATCTGACTCAGTGCGTCGAAGATTATGATTATCCTGCCATCCTGCATGCGTTGAAAAAAGTCTAAGCGATAACCCCGCGAGAGACGATTCAATAAAGGTGCAGACAATTCATGCGCCTTATGTTTAACAAATAGGCAGTATTCAACTCCTCCGCTAAAGAGCGAAAACCATCACCAGGCCATGAACTGGGAGCAGTGCTTGAAGCGTGTGTTCAACATCGACCGCTGCTGAGCATCCATGCGCTCGCGGCATTAGTGAATCCCTTCACGTCAAGTATCTATCTGTCTGAAGTGTGGTGCGTCATATAAACCCTATATTTAGACAAGGCCAATCTCAGTTTGCGTTTAAATCACCTGCCTCGCGCTGCGGGAAGCCACTCAAGCCGCGATTGCGGCGTTGCACCCCTTGGTAAGGGAACAACCATTACCTGCGGGTTGCGCCTTGCACTCACGGCTTGAGCGGCTTTCTAAATACAGGGTTTATATGACGCACCACACTAGTCTATACACCACCAAGGAAGAGGGGCATTAGAGCTACTTCTGAAGCAAAGGAGGGTTAACCTGACAGCACCGGCATATCCATATTTGCTGAAGTGAACTGACTGATCTGATTTAAGCTAGTCTTTACATAATCTGCACTCAAAAAAAGATGTCCAAAATAACGACATAATGATCTTGTCGATGGTGGTGCATGCAATTTTTTCAACAACGGCAAAAAAAGAACTGAGGAAGACTCAATGAAAAAAAACGCCATTCTTTCCTGGTCAGAACTTGAACCGCATAAACCGACTTATGCACTTGTCGCAGATGTGGATCTGGTTGTTATTCGTTGGCCCGACCAGGAGCAGGTATCTGTTCTATATGGTCGTTGTGCTCATCGCGGGGCTCTGATGGCTGATGGTCGAATTCAGGGTGAGGATATTATCTGTGGCCTGCACGATTGGGATTATGGTTATAAAACTGGAGTCAGTTCCTACAATCCTGCAGAGAAGCTGCATCGCTTTCACGCCTGGGTTGAAGCAGGCCAGGTCTGGGTAGACGAAGATGAAATAAGGGCTTGGTCTGAACAAAACCCACAACCCTATAATCGATCCAAGTATCAGGGGTTATATAAGGATCTCCATGGTGGTGCAGAAGAGCCACACTATAAGTATATCCAGCATCTGGCTGAGCATGGCCTGTCAAAGGTGGGACACCACGGACGCGTCGGCGCCATGGGTGTACCTCGGGATGAGTTGCCGAAATGGGAGCAGATACAACTGCTGACTGGGCAGTTGCATCGGCTGCCACTGCTAGACGATCATCCGGTAGGTACAGAGGTTGTGATCGGTCCAAAAGCTAAAAAACCGCTGCAATTGGATTGTCCCCTGTTTGTTTCTGATATGAGTTTCGGAGCGCTTTCAGAAGAGGCCAAGGTGGCCCTGGCCAAGGGAGCCGAGCTGGCTGGTACCGGCATCTGTTCAGGGGAAGGCGGGATGTTAGCTGATGAGCAGGCGGCCAATAGCCGTTATCTCTACGAATTGGCATCGGCACGATTTGGCTTTTCCATGGACAAGGTGCAACGGAGTCAGGCCTTCCACTTTAAGTGTGGTCAGGGTGCTAAGACCGGTACCGGAGGACATCTGCCGGGTGATAAGGTTAATGGGCGTATTGCAGAGGTACGGGGGCTTGAGGAGGGGGAGTCGGCCATTTCACCCTCCAGGTTTCCCGATTGGGAACAGATCGATGATTTCAGACGTTTTGCAGATGCCGTGCGTGAAGCAACAGAGGGTATACCGATTGGGGTCAAACTCTCAGCACAGCACATTGAAAGGGATATCGAAGCCGCTTTGAGCATAGGTGTCGATTACATCATATTGGATGGGCGAGGTGGGGGCACCGGTGCTGCACCATTAATCTTTCGGGATAATATTTCTGTGCCTACTATTCCGGCATTGGCTCGTGCTCGCCGCTATCTGGATAGCAAAGAGAGAGATGATGTCTCTCTGATAATCACTGGCGGTCTAAGATTACCTGCAGACTTTATCAAGGCACTTGCCTTAGGTGCCGATGCTATTGCACTCTCCAATTCAGCGCTTCAGGCGATAGGTTGTCTGGGCATGCGAGCCTGCCACACCAACAATTGTCCGGTGGGTATCACTACCCAGAAAGCGGAATTGAGACAACGTCTGAAAATTGAGAAGGGCGCTGAACAGTTAAATAACTTTTTTCGTGCTTCAACTGAGTTGATGCAGGTGATGGCCCGTGCTTGTGGTCATGATCATCTCAGTGGATTCTGTTTAGATGATCTCACTACTTTCGATCGCGAAATGGCACATTTGGCAGGAATTGCCTATGCAGGGGTAACATTGGAGTGATCAATGATCCTTTGTGCCAGGGTCTGTTAACGTTAATAGAGAAGGGTATTTTATCTTCAGTGGTTGAGCTATTTATACGGTGTTTGATATCGGTCAGTTAATGGACGGTTAAACCTGGATCAGTTGTTTATGGTGTGTGTAAACTGATTCCAATCTATCGCCACAAGATCTCTGCATAAGTGGGGGTCCTGCTGAAACAGGCAGTTGAGGTGCAGTGGCTCTGGATGTAGGGCGGATAGTTGGAATAGCGGATGAAGAGTCGGCAACTTTTCCAGTTTTTGACACTACTGATTTTTATCAGTGATTTGATATTTGTCGGTATCAACTACTATGCCAGTCAACGCGCGCTCAACCTCAGTCTGAGCCGCAATGGCGAAAATCTCAAACACTCCTACGATCTAACTCTCGATTTGGTCTATGAGAGTATGTTGCAGCTCGCAACCTATGTCTCAAATCAGAAACAGATCCAGCAGCTGTTTCTGGCAGGCAAAGAGGCTGTCTCCGAAGAGGGGGGCGGTGCGGGTGGGCTGCGAGCTGCGGAGGTCAGGGGTGAACTCTACCGGGTTATCTCTCCCAGCTGGTTACCAATGATGGAGCAGTATGATGCCAGGCAACTTCAATTCCATCTGGGACCGGGATCTCTGAGTTTTCTACGTGTTCACCAACCACAGAAATTTGGTGATCGAATGGATGAGATACGACATATCATTGTTGACAGTTACCGTGACCAGGAATCCAAAATTGGCTTTGAAGTGGGCAGAGTCTACGCGGGATTGCGTGGGGTAACGCCGGTTTGGTCAGAACAAAAAGGTGAGGAGAAAAATCTGATCGGTGTGTTGGAGGTTGGTACTTCCTATCAAACTGTTTTGGAGAAGATTAACCGACAGACCGGCGTGGAAACGATGGTGTTGCTGAATGAACCATTGGTTCACTCAGCAATGTGGCCTGAGTCGATTAAAAAACGTATCGTTAAATTGTCGAACGAGTCTTCCTGCTATGTCGAAGCTATCTCGAATCCTATTGTTGCAGCGATAGTTGAAAACTGTGAAGAGTTGATGCCCTACAAGTCAGAACTTCGCACTTTTAATATCAGTCACAAAGGACGGGTGTATGCCATAACACACTTTCCGCTCTATGATTACCAAGCCAACGCTAGCATAAACAGGAAGCAAGGTGGCATGGTGGTGATGTTGATGGATGTTTCAGATGAGTTCATTGCGTTTAAACGGCAGCTACAGCTGAACCTTATCTATGGAGTAGTCGGATTCGTTGTGATAGAGATACTTCTCTACCTGGGGATCATCTATGGATCACGAAGGTTGCACAGGCTGGTTGATCAGCAAACCCTGGAGATTCATCAGCTGAAAGAGTTTTACAAGGCACGTTCTGAACGGGATGGTCTGACAG
Source organism: Candidatus Thiodiazotropha sp. AKIB8 (assembly GCF_058244675.1). Taxonomy (NCBI): domain Bacteria; kingdom Pseudomonadati; phylum Pseudomonadota; class Gammaproteobacteria; order Chromatiales; family Sedimenticolaceae; genus Candidatus Thiodiazotropha; species Candidatus Thiodiazotropha sp. AKIB8. The sequence continues at coordinate 10,873 of NZ_JBSYOO010000027.1, forward strand.
CCCTCTACAATCACCGTTTTTTTAATGAGCGTTTGCAACCGGAGATGCAACGAGCCCAACGTGCAGGTTCAAACCTCAGTTTAATGATGTGTGATCTCGATGACTTCAAAGCGATAAATGACAAGTTTGGTCATCTGGCAGGTGATGAGGTACTTCAGGGAGTTGCTTCAATAATCCGCGAGTTAGTGCGTAGCAGTGATTTCGCGGGTCGATATGGGGGAGAGGAGTTCATTGTTGCTTTACCGGAAACCCATATTGATGATGCTGTGAAAATTGCTCAACGTCTGATTGAATCTATTGCTTCATTTGAGAGTAGTAAAGTGCCCGAGTACCAGGTCACTGCAAGCATTGGCGTGGCCATTTGGGATGGTCAACAGAACCTCTCCGGCTTCATTCATAGTGCTGATCAAGCACTCTATCAAGCGAAACTGAAGGGGAAGAATCGGGTTGAACGGGAAGCGAATGCAGAGGGTGCCCAGGTAACTGGCAAAAAGTAACTGGAGAGACTAGCGAAAGCGCAAATAAAAAATGATACGACTACCTCAACTTTTTTAAACTAATTTTTTCAGATTAGAGATATTTAAATTGTTCAAATTTCTCCTGAGATTCTATCGTTTTATGTAAGTATTATTGTTCTGAAATAAATAAAGATCCAGCGGACAGATTTATTTCCGTTGCTTCAATAATTAATAGAGGTGCCCTTAATAATGCCGGTTGGTAATTGCTGCTAGAAAACTTCTTGAAAGCGATTTAGTGGGTACCCTTTGGTTGTTCGTTAAAAAGCTTTTTAATAGTGGACTATTTAGTGCACTTTGTATCTTGAACCAGAGCCATTTATCTCAACAAACACTCGATCTGGAATTGATTATAGGTTCTTTAAGAGGTTATTCATTGCATCACTATAACATCTCAATTGACTGATTCGCTATAAGTGACAGTTATGATTGTCTATTGATTGCCCTTGGGATCTGGATAAGTGTTAACAGGCCCTGGTAGTAGCTGTTGTATTCGCATAAGTGAAAATTTGCACAGCTCTATAAATAGTCCATACTTGAGGAAACACTGAAAAAGTTGTGAACCGAAATCTTGCTGCCAGAATGTGCCATTTCGGCGTTAAAGAACCTCGCAGTAGCGGGCTATTACCATCGGCCTGCACCTCGAATCGGACCATTTTGGTCGACACTCTGTTCGGTCTGGACTTATTCAGATGTTCCTTAATACCATATGAGATGCAAACTCATACGAACCCTGCAATCGATCTATAGTGCCGCGATTGCGATTAGTTTGCTGAAACGCTCCAGTAAAAGTGCATGGAGGAGCGAAGCGCCTACCATCCTCAGGGTTTCGACTATATGCAGGATCCTACCAGTTTACAGCTACAGGCATACAAAGACTTGACCCTTCGTGCCCGTGGCGGCATAGTTATCTACCTGGGGGTTTGGGTGATCTCTGCATTATGGGTTGGGATGGACGAGCGCACCCCACTGTTCTTCTACGCAAACACCCTTCTGTTTGGCGCAACCGCTGTAGCCCGCGGTATTCACTACATACTTTTCAGAGCAGACCCTTCAGCTAACCCCAGGCAAAGGTACCGCATACTTGTTGGGATAGTTCTATTCAGCGCCCTCCACTGGGGGGTGATGTCTGCTTGGGTCATTTATGGCAGTCTATACAAAGAGTTACATTACCCTTATATGGTTATCCTTGCAGCGTTTGCTCTTGGTGGTACGGCAATTCTCAGCATCTCTTTTTTCACCAGCACTATCTACCCATTATTGATCTACGTTCCTACCATAACCATCGGGCTGTTCTTTTTTGGAGACGAAGATCATTTACTTGCCGTGTTGGCCTTCTTTTCTACGATCTATGTGATTGAGGCTGCGCGTGTTTCAAGAAGAGACTATTGGGCTGCAATCAGGAGTAAAAAAGAAGCTGAAGATCGTGCGATAGAGTTGGAAAAACTCAGTATCACTGACCCACTCACCGGGCTTTACAATCGTATGTACTTTAATGGACACTTTATTGAAGAGTGGTCGCGATGCAGTCGCCTGCAGATACCCTTGAGTCTGCTGATGATCGATCTCGATCATTTCAAATCAATCAATGACAAGTATGGACATTTGTCAGGTGATATTTGTCTGAAGGAGACCTCTTCAGTGCTTAGACAAAAAGTGCAACGGGTCACCGATACTGTTGTGAGGTTTGGCGGGGAAGAGTTCCTGATCCTGCTGCCGGACACGGATGAGAAAACGTCATCGGCCATTGCACAATCTCTGCTACAGGCCATCTCAGAGATTTCACCCAGCTGGGGAGAAGGAAGTTCTCCAATCAGTTGTTCTATCGGAATCGCCTGCACTGTTCCAAATCACAGAATTGCAGGTAAAGTTCTTCTCAAAGCTGCAGATGAGGCTCTATACGAGGCGAAACGCCAGGGACGAAATAGATACTGTGCTGTAAAAATTTGATTAGATGAGACTCCTGTTATCACTGTGTTCGTCGTGCTTTTCTGTGTGGTGAAGATAAGTTATTGAACCTATGGGGAATGATATCCAGGTATTTTGAGCCACTACATCCTGCGCACTATGTAGTGGCTCAAATTTGAAATTGAAAATCTGTCAATACAGACTCATATTTTGAGTCCGATTCAGGTTAGAATAGCGAGTCCGAATCCAGGTGATAAATCGCTGCTGATTGTGATAATCGCAGCAGCATCTGTGTCATCGACAAATCTTTGGTGAGACATGTCAGCGAGTTTCGTACATCTTCGCGTTCATTCTGAATATTCGCTGGTCGACGGCCTGGTGAGGGTTAAACCACTGGTCAAGCAGGTGGCAGACGCTGGTATGCCTGCGGTGGCACTTACTGATCAATCCAATCTCTTTGCTCTGGTTCGTTTCTACCAGGCGGCGCTGGCTGCCGGGATAAAGCCGATTGCAGGTGTGGATGCCTGGATTCGCAATCCTGAGGATGTTAATGCTCCCCATCGACTGGTGTTGCTGGTGCAGAACCAGGCGGGCTACAAGAATCTGACCCGGCTGGTCTCCCGCAGTTATCGGGAGGGGCAGCATCTGGGACGTCCACTGATGGAAAAAGAGTGGTTGACCGGTAGTGCTGAAGGGTTGATTGCACTCTCTGCAGGACGTTATGGGGACGTAGGTCGAGCGCTGTTGGCTGACAACCGGGCTTTGGCAGAGACGCTGCTTAAAGAGTGGCTTGAACTGTTTGGAGATCGCTACTATCTGGAGTTGCACCGTACCGGCCGGCCTGATGAGGAGCGTTGTCTGCATGAGAGTGTGGCGCTTGCTACAGACTTTGGTGTGCCTGTGGTCGCCACCAACGATACCCACTTTATCAGACAGGGTGACTTCGATGCCCATGAGGTACGGGTCTGTATCCATGAGGGACGGACCATTGACGATCCGAGACGGCCGAAGAACTATAGCGACCAGCAGTATCTACGAACCCCGCAAGAGATGCAGGCGCTGTTTTCAGATATCCCTGAAGCACTGCAAAATAGCGTGGAGATCGCTAAGCGTTGCACCATCGAGTTGACCTTGGGTAAGAACTTTCTACCCGATTTCCCTATTCCTGAGGGCATGACAATTGCTGCCTTTCTGGAGGAGGAGTCCCGCAAAGGGCTCGACTGGCGCCTGAAGCATATATTCGATATTGAATCCTCTGATTTTTCAGAGCAGCGCAAGGTTTATGATGAGCGCTTACAGATAGAGCTGGATGTCATCAATAGCATGGGTTTTCCCGGCTACTTTTTGATCGTTGCCGACTTCATCCAGTGGGCAAAGGATAATGATATCCCTGTCGGCCCCGGACGTGGTTCCGGCGCCGGATCACTGGTTGCCTATGCCCTGAAGATTACCGATCTTGACCCCATTGAACACGAATTGCTATTTGAGAGATTTCTCAATCCAGAGCGTGTCTCCATGCCTGACTTCGATGTGGATTTCTGCATGGATAAGCGGGATCAGGTTATCGACTATGTGGCGCGGCGCTATGGAAGAGACTCGGTTTCCCAGATCATTACCTATGGCTCCATGGCGGCCAAGGCTGTAGTACGGGATGTGGGACGTGTGCTGGGTCACCCCTATGGTTTTACCGATCGAGTGGCGAAGATGATTCCCTTTGAGATCGGAATGACCCTTGATAAGGCGCTGAAAGAGAGCGATGACCTAAAGCAGTCCTATGCGTCTGATGAGGAGGTGGGTGAGCTCATCGATATGGCGAAAAAGCTTGAGGGTTGCGCACGCAATGCCGGCAAGCATGCTGGTGGCGTGGTGATATCTCCCGGACTGCTGACCGATTTCACGCCACTCTATTGTGAAGCAAATGGGGAGGGACTGGTTACCCAGTTCGATAAGGATGATGTGGAGAAGGTGGGGCTGGTCAAATTCGACTTTCTTGGCCTGCGTACCCTGACCATCGTTGATTGGGCACTGAAGGCGGTAAATGCCGTACGGGACAAGCAAGATCTTGAAGCGGTGGATATCAACCTTATCCCAATGGATGACAGTGCTTCATTCAAGCTTTTAAAAAGTGCAGAGACAACAGCGGTTTTCCAGTTGGAATCCCGAGGCATGAAGGAGTTGATTAAAAAGCTTCAACCCGACTGCTTTGATGATATCACTGCTTTGGTTGCACTGTTCCGGCCGGGGCCATTGCAGTCAGGCATGGTGGATGACTTTATCGATCGTAAACATGGTCGCGCTGCAGTCGCCTATCCCCACCCTGATCTGGAACCGATCCTCAAGCCCACTTACGGCGTGATTCTCTACCAGGAGCAGGTCATGCAGATTGCTCAGGTGCTTGCCGGATACTCACTTGGTGGCGCAGATCTGTTGCGACGTGCAATGGGTAAAAAGAAACCGGAGGAGATGGCCAAACAGGGGGAGATTTTCAGAAAGGGTGCAGTGGAGCGCGGTGTTGAAGAGGAGACCGCAACCTATATCTTCGACCTGATGGAAAAGTTTGCCGGTTACGGTTTCAATAAATCTCACTCGGCAGCCTATGCCCTGGTCTCCTATCAGACCATGTGGCTCAAGGCTCACTACCCAGCCGCCTTTATGGCTGCGGTCTGCTCCGCTGATATGGACAACACCGACAAAGTGGTGCCATTGATCGAAGAGTGCCGTCGCATGAAGTTGAAGGTGGAGGCGCCACAAGTCAATCTCTCCCAATACAAATTCACCGCAATTGATGATCAAACCGTGGTCTACGGTTTGGGGGCAATCAAAGGTGTTGGAGAGTCTGCAATCGAGTCAGTGATCCTGGAACGGGAACAAAACGGATCCTTTGACGATATCTTTGGATTCTGTCGACGTATCGATCTGCGTAAGGTCAACCGCCGGGTATTGGAATCGCTGATTCGTGCCGGTGCGCTTGATGGCTTGGGGGCGAACCGGGCAACCCTGATGTTACAACTGCCCCTGGCGCTGAAATTGGCTGAGCAGCACCACGCCATGGAGGCGGTAGGTCAAAATGATCTGTTTGGTATAGGGGATCCACAACCGGCAGAAGCGAGTCACACACAGGTTATTCCAAAAGATATAGATGAGTGGGAGGAGGAGCAGCGTCTTCAGGGGGAGAAAGAGACGCTTGGACTCTATCTCACCGGCCATCCGATCGACCGATACATTGATGAGTTGGGTCATATCTGCAGTAATCGCATTGGAAATCTGAGCCTCGATGATGCGCCAGCAGGTGGGCATCGACGCAGAGGGGTTCCGGTAGTGGTGAGTGGTCTGGTGGTTACCGCCAGCCATCGTCAGACCCAGCGTGGTCGTATGGGTACCCTGGTGCTGGATGATCGTAGCGGCCGTATCGAATGCACTCTGTTCAATGAAGCCTACGAACAACACAGGGAATTGGTCTCGGCAGACAAAATTCTTGTAGTCTCCGGTATGCTCAATTATGACGAATTTCGCGGGGGACTAAGCATCCGTGCCGATAATCTGCTTACTTTCGAGCAGGCCCGCTCCCACTATGCACGGGTGTTGAACGTCAATATGCAGGCCAATCAGGATGAACCTGCTGAGATATGTACAAAACTTCATCAGGTTCTTGCGCCATTTCAGGGAGGAACCACAGGGGTGAGGCTCAGATATCAGAACCTACTCGCCTCAGCTGATATACAGTTGGGGCAGGAGTGGCGGGTCAATCCCACCGATGAGTTGCTGCGACGTCTCGAGCAGCTTTTCGGTCCAGGGTCGGTAACGGTCGGATATCGGCAATCAGTAGCTCAGCGGCCGCTGTCCAATGGTCAATCGGCGGCGACCAGTCGATGATGGCTTATCAGTCGTCACAGCCATCATTCTCTACAATCAACTCTCCGGTAATGGCGTCCACTTTAGGTTTTCCCGTGTTGTCAGTGATGACAATGCTGACTAGTGGCAGAGAATATGTTTACCGGTAGCTCAGTATATAAAGTCATACTCTGAATGTAAGCCAACGGTAGGTAATCAGCTTATTTTAGCGATTTTCATCCCTTAAAGGCTTATCTATCTATAAATCTACCAGAGATGTTGTTGATGGTTCATTAGTGAAAGTGATGAATGGACAGATGGTCTCACTCTATCTTCAGTATTTCTCTGATACGATTCTTGAATACTCTTCCTTTAACCTCATCGTTGATATCCATAGCCATGGAATCAATCAACTTACGGATATTTCTTACATCGATTTGAGCGGGCATGGATTTCATATAATCGGCACAGAGTACCTTGGCGATTGGTCCGATAAACTCTATAGATTCCTCTACAACAACTTTACATATATCTTCTTTGCTGAAGGAGTTACCCGTTGTAACTCCACTGTTTTCAGGTGTGGAGTCAGCTGTTTTTTGGGAATGGTCGATAGCTTCGCTGTTAAAGTCCCGGGTGTTGATCTCTCTGAGTATCTCAGGTGTTGTCGGGAGGCTCTGCTTACCGATTGTAAGTTTTAGTGATGGATTGAAGCTCATTCTGCCTCTATCGATTAAACGAATTGCATCTATCGCTTCTTCACCTCTAAGTTCACCACATGCCACCCAAGTGATCACACCTTGGTTTAAGACCATTCTCGCGGATATGCCACTATCTAGGTTGTAAAATACCGTACCACTGGATCTATCCCGGCATAGAGTGATTAATGCCTTGATGAATTTACGATGGTCCAGAATACCTCCGTCGACCATATTACTCTCCCAAAATGCGAATGCTATCTATCAACTAAACCTGTCCATTGCCACTCTGACACTGTTGCCAAGGCGTTCTACTGATCTTGCCAATGCACCCAGTTCATCAGTACGGGAAGTACCGTTGATAGTGAAACCAAAATCGCCACGACTTATAGCATCTGCTGCAGTGGTCAAATGACGTATTGGTTGTGTCAATTGACGTGAAATCAGGAAGGCAACCAAAAGGATCACAGCGAGGCTTATTGCCATCAGTAACTGTGTCTTTTTGTTGTATTGACTCAAAGCTGAAAATGCCTCGTCATAGTCCTGTTGCACCAATAGAATCCAGCCATGCCCCGTTTTTCTGATCTGGCAAAATACCTTTTCACCTTCATCATTGGTATAAACTATTGATTCTTTGTTGCTCAACATCAGAGCATTGTATCCAGGATGATCAGTCAGGCTTGTGCGTTTACTTGTAAACTCCTTGTTGATGTGGGAGATCACTTTACCTTCTTGATCCAGCAGAATAGCGTAACCGGTCTCACCAAAACGAGTCGTAGCAACTTTCTTTGAGATATCATCCAATGACATGCCGATGGCCAGCACGCCTTTAGTGCGCTTATCTTCGTCAGTAATGGCACTGGAGATGACCAGAGCAGGCTTACCATTGGTTTTGCTGATTAATACCTGCTGCCCCAGCTCCTTTCCACCCAGAACTTGGCGGACATAGTGACGATCACTGTAGTCTTTCAGGTTTTTATCGTCACTGCGGGAGATATTCTGACCATTGATGTCTGTCGTGAAAGCAAGGTATATCCACTGATAGGTGTCAACTATGGTTTCCAATCCCTTCTTTTGACGCATACCATCCATGCTGATCATATCGGGGAATTTAGAATTTTGTCCTATGATGCGAGCATTCATATCGACCCAGCTCTCTACAAAGCCTTGCAATTGATCTGCTGTGGATGCCAGACGATTATTAACATCAAGGCTGATCGCTTCTTCACTCGCAGAGTGACTGATATACCAAACCAGACCGAGAGGTAGCGCTGCTACGAGCACCATAACTAGGGACATTTTAAAAAATATACCGAAACGTACTTGACTGCTTTCTGCCATGCTGTTTCTCCTGCCTTGAAGAGGTTAATTGTTATTTTATATAGCTCAGGCCCTAAAAATCAGACTGCAGATGAGGGGCGAGCCAGTGGAAATATTAAATGTAAAAAAATCAGAGTCGATGATCCCCAGGATAGAGAGAATAAAGAGTTCTGATAAAGTGGACGCTATCTTATGAGCGTCTCTCAATAATCTTGGAAGATGAGGGAACAGTGTGCGGTGAAGAGAAGATATGTATATAGCTATTAAATTTGCTATACGATGCAAGAGGAATCTCCAACTTTGTCTATACAAGATGTCCGTATAAGACATGTTGGTTAGTGAGGGGTTAATAAAATACAGCATACTCACTTGTCCATACAGAAGATCCCTCTTTCTCTCCGTAATGTTTAGCAGCTTCCGTACATGCAATGTTTAAGGCTACCTTGAAAATAATAATCTAAGATCTGATTAAGAAATCTTAAGCGTTTATGCATAACCAAATAACTGCTAAACGTTAGACTATATCTGCAAGTGTGCGCCATTTCACTATTCAAACTACCCATATGTCAATTTTTATTTAACAATATTAATAAAACAACGTTGAATTTAATTTGCTTTGATCCAATAAAAATATTACAGGAGAATGCCAATCAAATTATATAAAAAGGAGATGCATACTATGGATCGATATCGAATTTTCTTTGTTGCCGGACTGCTATGTTCTACACATCTCATCGCATCTGAGCAGGCGCATTGGAGTTATGCGGGCCATGATGGCCCTGACCATTGGGGAGCTATCTCTTCTGACTATATCTCCTGTTCTCAAGGGCTTAATCAATCACCAATTGACCTGACCGGCATGGTTGATGGTGAATTGCCCGAATTGAGTATCAAATATGCAAGCCTTGGCGATAGTGTTGTCAATAATGGTCATACCATTAAAGTCAATTATCAACCAGGTAGCAAAATCGAGATTGGTGGCAAGACTTTTGAGCTTAAGCAGTTTCACTTTCATGCCCCGAGTGAAAATAGAATCATGGGCAGGTCTTTCCCTATGGAGGCTCATTTTGTTCACTCAGACAAGGAGGGGAACCTGGCAGTTATCGCTATCATGTATAGCGTAGGGGAACAGCACCAGGAACTGGAAAAAGCATGGGCTTTCATGCCAGAAGAAGCGGGTAAGAAAAATCAACTATCTGTACCAGTCGATGCAGCTCGTTTAATGTCAACCAATAGAGATTACTATCGCTTCAATGGTTCTCTCACAACCCCTCCCTGTACCGAAGGTGTTGAATGGTATGTGATGAAATCGATTCAATCAGTCTCAAAGCAACAATTGGATAAGTTTGTCGAAATCATGGCGCATGATAATAACCGTCCGATACAGCCGCTTAATGCCCGCATCGTTGTTGAGTGATCCTTCTCACTGGCAGCCGATTATAAAGAAGGCAACTCTAAATAGCTTTGCTTCGAAATTTCTTCGACCGTGACCTATGCAGAGGTGACTTAAAGCATTTTAAAGGCCATTCTCAGGGCCAGTACAAATAGAAACAGTGCGAACAGACGCTTGATCAATTGCTCTGGCAGTTGATGCGCCAGACGGGCACCTAGGGGGGCAAACAGGAAGCTAGCGGCAACCACACCTGAAAATGCAGGTAGATTGATGTAGCCAATGCTGTGCAGTGGTAGCTCTGTTTCATCCAGTCCTGTGACTATAAACCCAGCTGTAGAAGCCAGTGCCAAAGGGAATCCAATCGCTGCGGCTGTGGCGATTGCCTGTTTAAGCGCCACGCCACGCCAGCTCAGATAGGGGACATGCAGCGCACCTCCACCGATACCCATTAATGCAGATATGCAACCAACAGTTGCTGAAACACCCTGTAAGGCACGGGGCCCTGGTAGATCTCTGCCAGCTGAGACCGGGCCGATCGCCATTTGTAGTGAGACCAGTGTAAGGAATGCAATGAAACCCAGTGTCAGCCAGTATCCAGGGATGATGTCAGCCAACCAAGCTCCAAACAGTGAACCGATAACAACCCCTGGTGTCATGGTTCTGACCAGGCTCCAGCGTACTGCGCCACGTCGGTGGTGAGCCCAAATTGATGAAATGGCCGTTACTGCAATGGTTGCCAGGGATGTACCCACAGCAACTTTGATAATGATCTCTGGCGCTACCCCTTTGGCTTCGAATACCAGAGATAGAACCGGCACGATAATAACTCCCCCGCCGATGCCGAGCAGTCCTGCCGCAGTACCAGCCAGGGCACCCGCCACGAGCAGCGCCACTAAGTCCATACTAGGGCCTGTTAACACTATTCGAATCGGCCCTGCTGAGACTGTTTTTTCGTCCAGCAAGGCAGAATAAGCGAAGTGTAGTTATTCTACATGAGCGAATGATAACGCCGCTGGGCGGAAAAATAGCCTCTGCCCTTCGGGTTACCCCTGAAAAAGCACCACTAGGCGTTGCTCGTCGTTCATTTGGAGTGACCAAACCTCTCTCCTCGCGCCTTGATTGGCGCTTTTTTCAGGGGCAACAGGGCCGATTCGATTAGTGTTAACAGGCCCTAGTCTCTCTGTAGTACTGTTTTCAGATGTTTCAGGCGTTGATCCAACTCTGATGACAACGCAATATCTCCACTACAGAGGTAGGATTCATGATTGGCGACCAGATCAGACTCTTCATACCGATAGTTGACCATGCAACCCCATGACTCCCGTATTCCTTGCTCGGAGGGATTGGCGACTATATTGATTCTCTCCAGCCTTGCCCCATTGGATAAGTGAAAATGGGCGACAGGTTCGTAAGCATGATCGCCTTTTTTTAGGAAAACGAGATAGAACAGAACCAGATCGTTCAGAGTCTCAGCAAGCCATCTGTTTTCTGCTTTCTGGATCTGCTCAGTGGTTAATTTATCGAGTGCCTCAAAGGGGGTGTCACTCTCAGTTAACGCCAGAAGTTGTTGCTTTCGGCTACCCAGTACCAGTTCAAGATCTTCAAGCGAAATGTTACTGATATTTGAGGTTTGTAATTTTAGCAGGCTGTTGCGCAGTCTTGGTATTGGCGATAGCGTGACAAATCGTTCCAGGCCGGGAAACTCTTCCTTGAGTTCACTGACAACCTGTTTGATCAGGAAATTACCAAAGCTGATGCCACGCAAACCCTTTAAGGCATTATTGATCGAGTAGAATACTGCCGTGTCAACAGATCCAGTCTCTGTCAGAGGCTCTTCCGGATCGACTAGGCTGGTTACTGAATCACTGATCTCCCGGGTTAATGCCACCTCGACAAAGATTAGTGGGTCTTGAGGTAGTGCCGGGTGAAAGAAGGCAAAACAACGCCTGTCCTCGGCCAGGCGGCGGCGTAAGTCCTCCCATCCTTGCATGGGGTGGACGACTTCATAGCAAATCAACTTCTCAAGAATTGATGCTGAGGTATTCCAATCGATACGTTCCAGATGAAGAAAGCCTCGATTGAACCAGGAAGACAATAAGTGGCGCATGTCATAGTCGACCCCCTTCAACTCAGGCTGCTGACGCAGAATTTGAAGCAGTTCGGCTCGCATGGTGACTAATATTGCGGTGGCGCCTGGGGCCATGTTGAGACGCCTGAATAGCTCCTGTCGTGGTGGTTCACTTATATCCAACAGGCGCTTCAGGCTGTCAGGATCACGGGATTGATAGGCTTGGGCTGCCTGCTGGATCTCCACCGGATCAGGATCGAACTCAACAGCTATCATTTGCAGGAAAGTCAGGCGCTGCTCACTGTCCATCTCTTGCCATCGCTGCAGGATCTCTCTTGCCAGAGCAATATTTGATGCTTCACCCATGCCGTCAACCAGACGGTGGCATAATTCAGAATCCGACGGGTCATGATTGCCGCGTTCCTTCAGGCCGATCAGCTCCATGCCATGATCGGCGACGCTGTTGAGCATACGCTCTAGCCAGCCAAGTGCACTCACTGAGCTACTCCCATCAACACTTCTGGTAGCCAAAGTGCAATTTCAGGAAACAGAATCAACAATCCAATACCAATCATAATGCACAGCATGAAGGGGAGGGCGCCGATCAAAACGGTTTTCAGGTCAACGTCCGGTACGATACCGTTGATGACATACAGATTCAGGCCAACAGGTGGTGTGATCAGTCCCACTTCCATATTGAGTGTTAACATCACACCAAACCAGATTGGATCGAAACCTGCCTGTATGACAATCGGAACCAAAGTGGGGGATGTCATCAGTATCACGGCGACTGGAGGCAGAAAGAAACCGGCGACCAGCAGGAATATATTGACATACAACATCAACATCCAGGGAGAGAGATCCTGAGCAGCAATATATTCGGTGATGCCTTGAGCAATATAGAGGTTTGACATCATGAAGCTGAATAGACCCGCCATACCGATGATCATCATCAGCATTACTGATTCTCGGGTAGCAGAGCCAACGATCTCCCAAAGATTTCTGGGACGCCAGACCTTATAAATAATCATTACCAGCAGGATACAGATCAGTGCGCCTACACCAGATGCTTCTGATGGTGTTGCAACGCCACCATACAGTGCCCAGAGAACCAGCACGATAATGATCAGAAAGGGGATTACCTTAGGTAGTACGATCAACTTTTCGCGCAAGCTGAAGTGTTTGTCCTTTTCAGTAAATCTATAACCCTTTAAGTTGGTGTAAAACAGCGACCAGCCGATAAACAGACCAATCAGCATCAGGCCGGGTAGCAAACCGGCTGCGAACAGTCGACCGATGGAGGTTTCGGTTGAGATGCCATATACGATCATGGTTATTGAGGGCGGGATCAGAATGCCCAGGGTGCCGCCGGCAGCAATAGAGCCTGTCGCAAGGCTTGCGGGATAACCCCGCTTGCGCATTTCAGGTATACCCATTTTACCAATCGCGGCACAGGTCGCAGGTGATGATCCTGTCAGTGCGGCAAAGATACCGCATGCACCAATATTTGAAATCAGTAATCCACCGGGTACTTTGTAGAGCCAGCGATCAAGTGCTTCATAGAGATCCGCACCGGCACGGGAGGCGGCGATTGCTGCTCCCATCAAAAGAAACATTGGAATCGAGAGCAGGGCAAATTCGTCCAGGGACGCAAACAGGGTATCAGCAACCACATCAAAGGCACCGATACCATCGTAAATCAGCAGAAACAGGATTGCAGTGAAACCGAGTGCAAATGCTACAGGCATACCGCTAAGCAATAGCACGATCAAACAGAGAGCAGATAGACCTCCTAATGTTAACGGATCCATTATGAGGCCTCTGGAGGTGTTGTTGGCTCAATGCCAAAGGGGTGCTCTTCTCCATTGATCAGGCAGATCAGGTCGGCCAGGTATTGCAGGCTGATGGCAAAGAAACCTATCGGCATTGCCAGGTAGGCTTTCCAGAGCTTTGGTCCCCAAATAGTATCTGATGACCATCCTGCTTCCCAGGCTTCATGCCAGAACTTGAAGCTGTACCAGGTCAAAACAATACAGAGAATGGTTGAAAGGCTATATGCGAAGAAAGCAAGGAACACTCTTCCGCGATGACCCAGCATCAAAGGGATCAGCTCGACATTGACATGGCCGCGGGTTAACAAAACCCAGGGTGCGCCAAGAAATGTTGATGCCAACAAGGCATAAGTGACGAACTCGGTCTGCCAGGAGGTTGGAAGATTCAATACGAAGCGATTGAAGACCATTTGGCAAACAACCAGAACAGCTATGACAAGTAATATTGCGGCGAAATAACCCAACAGCTTGGATAAGCCTTCAACGAATCTGAGAAATATCACCATTGTGATTATTACCAGTTAGTGATTATGCAATCATCAATTGCGAATCATGCAGATTACAGGAAACAGTAGACCTTCCCTTCAGTCAGGGAAGGTCTATACAACTCGACTATTCGACAGACAGAGCCATGTCCAACAAGCCTCTTCCACCTTCTACATTGTCAGCAAATGCTTTGTAGCTGGAGGTGTCGGCGATATCACGCCAAAGGGCTGCTTGTTCTGCACTCATTTCAACAACCTTTACGCCAGCTTTCTTATAGGCATCGATCAGTTTTTGATCTGCGCCTTTAGCTGCGTCGGAAGCAAACTTCTCTGCTTCATCCGCAGCTTTCTGCAACTCTTTCTGTTGCTCAGGTGTTAACTTGTCGAAACTCTTCTTGGCCATAAGAATAGGTTCATACATGAACCACAATGCGTTTGCACCTGGCGCGGTAAGACACTTCACCTGCTCATAGATTCGATAGGAGACAAGTGAGGATGATGAAGTATTGGCGCCATCTAAAACACCTGTCTGCAGACCTGAGTAGATCTCTGAAGAGGGCATTGAGGTGATGGTCGCACCAGCAGCTTCCAGCATCTGGTTGAAGGCCTTGCCTGCTGCACGGAACTTCATGCCTTTAACATCTTTAGGTTCGAGGATACACTCGCCTTTAGAGACAAAGCCGCCAGCGAGCCAGGTATCAGCCAGAACCATAACGCCAGCTTGATCCATGACCTTCTTGATCTCTTGCATAAAAGGAGAGTCATTTAAACGTAATGCATGATCATGATTTTTAACCAGTCCAGGCATCAACGTCAGATTGAATTCAGGATGTCGGCCACCAGCATAGGCCAACGGAAAAGCGGTGATATCGAGCCTTCCTTTGGTCATGGCACCCCACTGCTCTTTAGGTTTGTAAAGGCTCTTGCCTGGATAGACTTTGATCTTAACGCCGGTATCATTGTCATTCATATGACGGGCAATGATCTGAACCATTTCATCGCGGATGTCACCTTTGCCACCAGGCCATTGGTGAGAAGCCTTAAAGTCCACAGCGGATGCGCTGCCGCCAGCCATAGTGAGACCTGCTGCCAGAGTTGCAGCGGTCAGTAGCTTTGATACGTACATGGGGTATACTCCTTGCTGTTTTAGATTTGTGATTATTGAAATTTTCCAGTTGAACTTAAGAGATGTTGTGCAGATACTTAAGATCTGCTTAAGATCTTCCTTTTTTGTGTGCGGATCGCACCGGGTTGCGCAATGTCACGATGATCGTTTTACCTATATAGTACGAGAACGTGAAGAGAGCAAAATCCTCCATGGCCTTATAGTTATGACCGTGTTCCTTTGTTTTTTTAATTCAACAGCCTAGAGCAATGGCCCATAATCTATAGTCCGTTATCATACCAGTCAAGCCGCTTTCAGTTATTTAATGATATGAAAAACCAAAATCTATATCTTCGACTCGTTGGTGATCGCTTTCTCGATGCGGGTGATCGTCCCTTTCTATTAACGCCAGGCAGACCCCCTCTGTTGTACTCGGAATTGGATGAGTTCGCAGGAAAATATGCCACGCGACTGTTGCAACTCGGCGTCACACCAGGCGACCGGGTTATGGTTCAAGTGGATAAATCCCCTGAATCAGTACTGCTCTATCTTGCCTGCTTGAGAGTTGGTGCAATATACATCCCTCTCAATACAGCTTATACGTCAGCTGAAATCAGCTACTTTATGAGCGATGCAAAACCACAGCTTTTTGTCTGCCAGCCTGAATCACAAAAAACACTTTTAGGTTTAGCTCAAGAGTGTGACGTGCCTCACATACGCACAATGGATAGTGAGGGTGCTGGTGATCTTTTAGAGGGCCTTGAAGAGTTAGATGCCTCGGCAGAAGTTGTAGTGAGAGAAGCTGATGAATTAGCCGCCATACTTTACACCTCAGGTACGACAGGTCGATCCAAGGGAGCTATGCTGTCCCATGATAACCTTCGGGCGAATGCAGAGGTGCTACATGACTATTGGCATTGGCATGACGAAAAAGATGTTTTGTTGCACGCCTTGCCTGTGTTTCATGTTCATGGTCTTTTTGTCGCCCTGCACTGCGCACTTCTTGGTGCTTCCACTGTACACTTTTTAGCTAAGTTCGATCAGCAGCAAGTGATAGAGCGTCTTCCGGATTGTTCCGTGATGATGGGGGTGCCAACCTTTTACACTCGCCTGCTGAGTGATCCCAGATTAACCCCTGAATTATGTAACAGGATGCGACTGTTTATTTCTGGTTCAGCGCCGTTGCTTGCTGAAACGCATCGTGAATTTGAAGCGCGAACCGGGTTTCGCATTCTGGAACGCTACGGTATGACTGAGGCTGGAATGATCACCTCCAATCCTTACGACGGTGAACGTTTGGCTGGTACAGTTGGCTTCCCGCTTCCTGGGGTCTCAGTGCGTATTGCCGACAATGAAGGCGGTGAATTACCTCGTGGTGAAACAGGTGTGTTGGAGTTAAAAGGGCCAAATGTTTTTAAAGGTTATTGGCAAATGCCGGAGAAAACCGCAGCAGAGTTTCGTCAGGATGGGTGGTTTATTTCCGGTGATAACGCCATCATGGATAGAGAAGGTCGCATTAGTATAGTTGGACGAGCAAAGGATCTGATTATTTCCGGTGGCTATAATATCTATCCAAAAGAGATTGAGTCTGAGATTGATGAGATCCCCGGTGTCGATGAATCTGCTGTTGTCGGTGTACCTCATCCTGATTTTGGTGAAAGTGTGGCTGCTATAGTGGTGGCTGATGGGAGTCGTGATCTGAGTGAGCAGGATATCATTGAGCCATTGCAGGGACGGTTAGCTCGTTTCAAACAACCCAAGCTTGTATTTTTTGTTGATGAGTTACCCCGTAATACTATGGGGAAAGTTCAAAAGGCGCAGTTGCGTGATACTTATAAAAGCAGTTTTTCAAATTCATGAATAAATCAGAGCTTGAAGGGAAAATCAGAGAAGGTATTCCTCTATCGGAACACATGGATTTTCGTGTGCTTTCCCTGTCAAAAAATCGCATCACGGTTTTTGGAAGGAGTGAGCAAAACCAAAATATTCATGGAACAGCTTTTGCCGGATCACTCTACGCCATTGCCACCCTGGCAGCCTGGGGATTGGTGCAATCACGGCTACCTGCTAATAGCGATTTGGTTATGGCGACAGGTGAGATCAACTATCTCAAGCCAGTGGTTGGGGATATTGTTGCCGATTGCCAAATTGACAAAGATGAGTTTGAAACATTCCTTTCAGGTTTGAAAGAGAAGGGTAAGGCTCGTCTTACGGCAATATCCACGATACCTTGTGAAGATGGTAATGGTGCTGAATTCAAAGGACATCTTTACGCGAGATTGGTGGATTAAATGATCCTGATGGTGTTTGTTGCATGATCTATTTACCCCGGCAAAAAATATTTTGACCACAACTGGAGAATCCTATGCCTACTTATGACTATAGATGTGAAGCCAACAGCCGGGTGGTTGAGGTCAGCCATCGAATGAGTGAAGAGATTCTCAATTGGGGTGAGCTCTGTACTAAGGCTGGTATCGAACCGGGTGATACACCCTCTGAGAGTCCGGTTAAACGACTCGCTACCGGAGGAAATGTAATTATTGGCGGAGTGAGTAGTGATGCAGTGCCGCCATGCGCCACTGGTGGCTGTCCAAGTGGGGGTTGCGGGGTAGGCTGAGATTGGCTTGCTCCAATCAGTGATGATTCCGTAATACCATCCACTAGACTGTTCTAAAGAGATTGTTTCCGGTATATTTCGCCCCATGGATCTTAACTTTCTAGAATTTGAACAACCTATCGCAGAACTTGAGGCGAAGATCGAAGAGCTTCGTCTGGTGGGCAGCGATAATGAAATTAACATTCAGGATGAGATCACGCGACTGGAGAAGAAGTGTCAGTCCCTCACTGAGACGATCTTTTCCAACCTCAAGCCATGGGATATTTCCCAGCTCTCCCGACATCCCCAGAGGCCTTACGTCCTCGATTACATCGACCGTATCTTCGATGAGTTCCATGAACTGCATGGTGACCGGACATTTGCTGATGATCACGCCATTGTCGGGGGAATGGCCCGTCTTGAAGGCCGTCCAGTAATGGTGATTGGCCATCAGAAGGGGCGCGATACCAAAGATAAGCTCTATCGCAATTTTGGTATGCCACGTCCCGAGGGCTATCGCAAGGCATTGCGTCTGATGGAGCTGGCGGAACGGTTCAAACTGCCGATTCTTACCTTCATAGATACACCCGGAGCCTATCCTGGTGTCGGTGCGGAAGAGCGTGGCCAGAGTGAGGCAATAGCGCGTAATCTTAAGATTATGTCTGGTTTGCGCACGCCAATCATCTGTACGGTGATCGGAGAGGGTGGTTCAGGTGGTGCTTTGGCTGTTGGTGTGGGTGACCGCGTCATGATGTTGCAGTACAGCACCTATTCAGTTATCTCCCCAGAGGGTTGTGCTTCAATCCTATGGAAGAGTGCGGAAAAGGCACCATTGGCTGCAGAGGCCATGGCCATCACCTCTGATCGACTGAAAGAGCTGGGATTGGTGGATGAGATCGTTTCTGAACCCTTGGGTGGTGCTCACCGGGATATAGAAACGATGGCAAAGAGTCTCAAGCATGCCCTGCTGGAAGGTATTGATAATATCACCAGTATGGCAATTGATAAGCTGCTTGATACCCGCTATCAACGCCTGATGCAATACGGTCAGTTCTCCGGGGAATAACCCTTCGGGATCCCCTGTGTCCCTCTCTGTCGATCATCTGAAAGATACCCTAACCAACCTGCCTCAGGCAGGTTGTTGCCATCTGGCATTCAGTGGTGGAGTTGATTCCTGCGTTCTGCTTCATCTGTTATCTGAGTTAAGATCCCAGCTACCTTATCCGCTGCGCGCCATTCATGTGCACCATGGACTGCAGCCGGGGGCGGATGCCTGGCAGAAACATTGCGAACAGGTATGCGCAGAATATGATATCCCTCTGGATACGCTGACCCTGGAATTGACGCCACAAAAAGGTCAAAGCCTGGAGGCCCTGGCTCGGGAAGCTCGCTATCAAGCTCTTTCTCAGCAGCTGAATCCAGGGGATCTGCTGCTCACCGCCCAGCATCAGGATGACCAGGCAGAGACACTCTTGTTGCAACTTCTCAGAGGCAGTGGTCCAGCTGGCTTGGCAGCTATGCCGATGATTGCCGAATTTGGAAGTGGCTGGTTGGCAAGGCCGTTGTTGCAAGAGTCAAGGGAGTCAATTGAGTGTTACGCAATGGCCGCGGGATTGCGCTGGCAGGAGGATCCCTCTAATCAGGATCAGCGCTTTGATCGCAACTTTATCAGGCATCAAGTAATGCCTCTATTGCAGACACGTTGGCCAGCGGCAGCGGTAACACTGGCACGGGCCGCACGTTTCAGTGGTGAGATGTTGAGCCTGGCTCAGGAAGAGATGGAACTGGAGTTGGCCCGGGTTCGTTGTGCAGAGACAGGGAAGCTCTCCATCAGTGAATTGAAAGCGATGTCATCGATCCGGGTGAGGCATCTGCTACGTCACTGGATTGCATCCAGCGGGGCGCCTCTGCCTAATTCGAAAAAGTTGATGCGAATCGAGCATGAGTCGATACATGGGCGCAGTGACTCAACACCATTGGTGGCCTGGAGAGGCTGGGAAGTGCGTCGATACCGGGATGATTTGATCCTGGCTCCAAGCCGTTTAGCGCAGCCTCTGCCCACCCATATTCCCTGGCTGGAGAAGCAACAACTGCAATTGCCTGATGGCATGGGGTCTCTGATCGCTTCATCAGCTGAAGGTGGGTTGGCAAATCACCACTGGCAAAGCGCAGATATTGAAGTCAGGTTTCGTAGAGGTGGGGAGCGCTGTCGGCCCGTTGGGCAGGAGCACCATCGGCCTTTAAAGAAACTGTTCCAGGAGTGGGGCGTTCCACCCTGGGATCGGGATCGCATCCCCCTGGTCTACCTGAATGGCGATCTTGCCACGATACCGGGACGCATTGTCTGCCACCAGTTTGCCGCTGCCAAAGGGGAAGAGGGTATTCATGTTCATTGGCAACGAGCCGAGGATAGTGAGTAGGCCAGGTGACTACCCTGGCCTGGCCAAACTTTTTTTAATGTAGAAAATTGAACATCCGATTGCGGTAGCGCTTTACCAACGGCCCCTGTCCACCAAGCATTTCAAAAACTTTAAGCATCTCTTTTTGGGCAATATTGTCGCCATAGCTGCGATCTTTCTGCAAAAGAGTCATCAGCAGTTCCAAGGCAGCCTCATGGTCGTTCTCCATGATTTTATGAGAAGCCAGCATATGAAGCGCTTCACTGTCTGCGGGATTCTCCTGCAGGCGTTTCTCCAGCTCCTCTATTGGTGGGCTATCTGCAGCGGAGCGGTCAAACTGGATTTTGGTGAGCATGGCGACCACCTCCGGTTTCTCCCTCTCTTCATCTGGCAGAGCCATGAGTATGTTCTCAGCTTCTTGCAGCTTTCCAATAGTAGCCAGGTAGCGGGAGAAAGCGAGCCGGATTCTTGGGTTTTCAGGATCGTTGTCACTGGCTTGCTTGAGTAGTGTGCCAGCACCATCCGCATCTCCTTGAAGCAGTAGGGCTTCAGCCTGCTCTACCAGTCCATCAGACTCTCTGGGGATATATTTGTCGAGAAAGTTGCGAATCTCAGTTTCAGGCAGAGCCCCCATAAACTCATCCACCTCCTGACCTTGGAAAAAGAGTTTTGCAGTAGGGATGCTGCGAATCTGGAAGTGCCCGGCAAGGGGTTGCTGCTGTTCAGTGTTAACCTTGGCCAGCAGGAACTTGCCTTGGTACTCATCAGCCAGCTTGGCAAGTATCGGCATCAAGGTTTTGCAGGGATTGCACCATTCTGCCCAAAAGTCGACCAACACTGGTCTCTCCATTGAGGCAGCCAAGACCTGTTGCTGAAAGTTTTCAGCAGTAGCATCGAAGATGTATGGTGAATCCGCCATGTTCAGCTCCCGTATCGGTTATCGCGAGGTAGTTCAAAGGAGCGCCATTATACTGAAATCTCGTTTCGATATGAGTCTTGAAATTATCATCGACAGCCCCATTTCCTAAGAGGCCCTGATTGGTCGCCTGCTGCCGGAGCGTTCAATCAGTCGAAGTATCTGAATTAAGGGCACCTCTTAACCTCTGATGAAGATCTGGATGAAGTGAAATGAGTGATGCAAAACATGTTGTCTGTCCCCACTGTGATGGGATTAATCGTCTACCGCTCAGCAGGGCAGGAGAGGATGCTAAATGCGGGAAATGCCACCAGCCGATCTTCTCCGGGCAACCTCTATCTTTGAATGAAAGCCGTTTCAATCGCTATGTCCAGAAGAACGATCTGCCTCTGCTGATCGATTTCTGGGCGCCATGGTGTGGGCCCTGTAAAATGATGGCCCCAGCTTTCGAGGCGGCGGCAAAGCAGTTGGAGCCAGATATTCGTTTAATCAAAGTGAATACCGAAGAGGCCCAGCAACTGGGAATGCAATATGGCATACGCAGTATCCCGACTTTGATGTTGATCGATCGTGGGCAGGAGATCGCAAGGCAGGCGGGTGTGATGGATCAGAATGGCATAGTGCGCTGGGTGAAGGGTGTACTGGCCGGAAGGTGATCCAGTAGCTGCTCACTAAAACCGGATCAATTAAATGCTCAATTTGTGGGATTTCATGAATCAAGCGGATAGACAGCTTTGCCCTCGATAACGTACAATATCCGACCATCATTTCAGGGTCGAATTGGTAAGATTCGGTTCTGAAGAATACTTTTGCTAATTCTCGGGGCAGGCACTTTGTGGTCTGCCCCTTTTTGCACGCCTGTAACGGAGAGATTCTTGAGAAAACCAGCAGTTCTGGTCCTGGAAGATGGCAGCCAATTCAGGGGTGAGGCCATCGGTGCTGAAGGACATACCGTCGGAGAGGTTGTTTTTAATACATCCATGACCGGCTATCAGGAGATACTGACCGACCCCTCTTATCGTAAACAGATAGTCACACTGACCTATCCTCATATAGGTAATACCGGTGTTAATCAGGAGGATGAAGAGTCTGATCAGATTCATGCAGCCGGCCTGGTGATCCGTGATCTGCCACTGATTACGAGTAATTGGCGCTCTGAAGAGTCTTTGGAGGCCTATTTGCAACGCAGTGGTGTGATCGCCATTGCCGATATCGATACCCGTCGCCTGACCCGAATTCTGCGGGAAAAGGGTGCCCAAAATGGCTGCATTATTGCCGGCGACAATCCTGATCTCTCCACTGCTTTGAAATTAGCGCAGGAGTTCCCTGGATTGAAGGGGATGGATCTGGCGAAAGAGGTAACCACTGAAACAGGCTATGACTGGTCTCAAGGGACCTGGTCGCTGGAGGAGGGGTTGCCTGAAGCTGTGTCAATGGATTCGGAAAAACTCCCATACCATGTGGTTGCCTACGACTATGGTGTCAAACGCAATATTCTGAGAATGCTGACTGACCGGGGTTGCCGCATTACAGTTGTTCCAGCGAGCACACCAGCCGAGGATGTGCTGGCGATGGAGCCTGATGGTGTATTCCTGTCAAATGGTCCAGGAGATCCTGAGCCCTGTGGCTATGCCATTGAGGCGATCACTAAAATCGTTGACACCAGCCTGCCGGTATTTGGAATCTGCTTGGGACACCAGCTGCTGGCCCTCGCCTCAGGTGCAAAAACCGTGAAGATGAAATTTGGCCACCATGGAGCCAACCACCCGGTACAGGATCTGAAAAAAGGGAATGTGATGATCAGCAGCCAGAATCATGGCTTCGCTGTTGATGAGGAGAGTTTGCCATCGTGCCTGACTCCGATCCATCGCTCCCTGTTCGATGGTACCTTGCAAGGCATACACCGTACCGATAAACCTGCATTCAGCTTTCAGGGCCACCCGGAAGCCAGCCCAGGGCCGCATGATGTGGCGCCTGTGTTTGATCACTTCATCGAATTGATGGAAGAGAGCAGATAGACACGCGGTCTATTCAAGGAGAGGCGGGAAAAGCTATCTCCTCAGGCAGATTTGAAGTGAGTTGAGAAGTAGTGACGAGTTGTGGGAACTGAACAGATCGATGCGGAAAACAGAGCGCTGTTGGAACCTGAAATTTGTCAGCATACGCGTAATATCGTTATGCCCAGGTGATGAAATTTCTTCGATTAACAGGGCTGAACATTGCTTTACCGCTGAATATTAGTACCCCGTTTTCTGTTGTATACGGGGCTGTGTAGCGAAATGACAATGTATCGGTAATCTAAATATCTATTTGCGTTTTATTTGCGGACTGATGAATTAATGCCAAAACGTACAGACATAAAAAGCATCATGATCATAGGCGCTGGCCCGATTGTTATCGGTCAGGCTTGTGAGTTCGATTACTCTGGCGCTCAGGCCTGTAAGGCTCTGAAAGAGGAGGGATATCGGGTAATTCTGGTGAACTCCAATCCGGCCACGATCATGACCGATCCGGATATGGCTGATGCCATCTATATCGAGCCCATCACCTGGCGCACCCTTGAGCGAATTATCGACAAGGAGCGGCCCGATGCCCTGCTGCCGACCATGGGTGGACAGACTGCACTCAACTCTGCCCTTGACCTGGTGCGTGAAGGGGTTTTGGAGAAGTACAGTGTTGAGATGGTTGGTGCTTCCCGGGAAGCGATCGACAAGGCAGAGGATCGTGACCTGTTCCGCAAGGCGATGCGCAAAATCGGCCTGGATATGCCCCGCTCTGTGATTGCTCACAGCCTGGAAGAGGCGAAGCAGGTTCAGGTGCAGATTGGTTATCCCGCGATTATCCGACCCTCATTCACGATGGGGGGCAGCGGAGGTGGTATCGCTTACAATCCCGAAGAGTTTGTGGAGATCTGCGAGCGTGGTCTCGACCTCTCCCCTACCAGTGAATTGCTTATCGAAGAGTCGATTCTTGGTTGGAAAGAGTATGAGATGGAGGTTGTTCGGGATAGAAATGACAACTGCATTATCATCTGCTCAATAGAAAACCTGGATCCCATGGGCGTGCATACCGGTGACTCCATCACCGTGGCACCAGCACAAACTCTGACCGATAAAGAGTATCAGATCATGCGCGACGCCTCTTTGGCGGTGTTACGCGAGATCGGAGTTGAGACTGGTGGTTCGAATGTACAGTTCGCCATCAATCCTGAAAACGGTCGCATGATCATCATTGAGATGAATCCACGGGTCTCTCGTTCCTCGGCCCTGGCATCCAAAGCCACAGGTTTCCCGATAGCCAAAGTGGCTGCAAAACTGGCAGTAGGTTATACCCTGGATGAGTTGCAGAATGAAATTACCGGTGGGGCAACACCGGCATCATTCGAGCCGAGCATCGACTATGTCGTGACCAAGGTACCCCGGTTTGCATTTGAAAAATTTCCCCAGGCCGATGATCGCCTCACCACCCAGATGAAGTCAGTGGGTGAAGTGATGGCAATAGGTCGTACCTTTCAGGAATCGATGCAGAAGGCATTGCGTGGGCTTGAGATTGGTAAGTACGGCCTGGATGAGGTGCTAGACCTCAGTGAAGAGCATGTCAAAGACACCCTGGTGCGTGAAATACGACTGCCTGGGCCTGAACGTCTCTGGTATGTGGCAGAGTGTTTTCGCTTTGGCATGAGCCTGGAAGAGATCTTCGATATCTGTGCCATTGATCCCTGGTTTCTGGTGCAGATTGAGGAATTGATCAATCTTGAGCGTGAGATCTCCGGACAGGGGATCGAAGGTCTGGATGAGTCGCGGCTGCGATTTCTAAAGCGTAAAGGCTTCGCTGATCGGCGTATCGCAGAACTAGTGGGTGGCAGTGAGTCGGAGATTCGCCAGCTTCGTCATGACGCCGGGATACGACCGGTCTTTAAACGTGTTGATACCTGTGCTGCAGAGTTTGCCACCAGCACTGCCTATATGTACTCCACCTATGAGGAAGAGTGTGAGGCGCAGCCAAGTGATCGGAAAAAGATCATGGTACTGGGTGGAGGTCCAAACCGTATTGGTCAGGGAATCGAATTCGATTACTGTTGTGTACACGCGGCATTTGCAATGCGTGAAGATGGTTATGAGACCATTATGGTCAACTGTAATCCCGAGACTGTATCTACCGATTACGATACCTCAGATAGACTCTATTTTGAGCCTCTGACCCTTGAGGATGTTCTTGAAGTCATTCATAAAGAGCAGCCTGCCGGTGTGATCGTGCAATATGGTGGCCAGACGCCATTGAAGCTGGCAAACGATCTGGAAGCTGCTGGCGCGCCGATTATCGGTACAAGCCCTGATTCCATTGATCTTGCAGAGGATCGTGAACGATTCCAGCAGCTGGTGGAAAAGCTCAATCTGAAACAGCCGCCAAACCGCACCGCCCGGGATTCGGAGAGTGCCGTTCAACTGGCGGAAGAGATCGGTTATCCCTTAGTGGTACGTCCCTCCTATGTTCTCGGAGGACGGGCCATGGAGATTGTCTATCGTGAAAATGAGCTGCGTCGCTATATGCGCGAAGCAGTGAGTGTTTCCAATGACTCTCCGGTATTGCTTGACCGCTTTTTAGATGACGCTATTGAAGTTGATGTCGATGCCATCTGTGACGGCAAAGATGTACTGATAGGCGGCATAATGGAACATATAGAGCAGGCTGGTGTTCACTCTGGTGATTCTGCCTGCTCCCTTCCTCCCTATACCCTTTCCGCTGCTATCCAGGACAGGATGCGTGAGCAGATGCGGAAAATGGCTCTGGAGTTGAAAGTGGTCGGGTTGATGAACGCCCAGTTCGCGATCAAGGATGAGCAGATCTATCTGTTGGAAGTCAATCCAAGGGCTTCCCGTACAGTTCCATTTGTCTCTAAAGCCACTGGATTGCAATTGGCGAAAATTGCTGCCCGTTG
This sequence comes from Candidatus Thiodiazotropha sp. AKIB8, assembly GCF_058244675.1. Taxonomy (NCBI): domain Bacteria; kingdom Pseudomonadati; phylum Pseudomonadota; class Gammaproteobacteria; order Chromatiales; family Sedimenticolaceae; genus Candidatus Thiodiazotropha; species Candidatus Thiodiazotropha sp. AKIB8. Next base: position 36,875 of record NZ_JBSYOO010000027.1, read on the forward strand.
TATGGCAGGTACCAGCCTCAAAGATCAGGGCATCACCAAAGAGGTCATACCCGAACACTATTTTGTTAAAGAGGCGGTCTTTCCTTTTGTCAAATTCCCAGGTGTCGATACCGTACTCGGGCCGGAGATGAAATCAACCGGTGAAGTGATGGGAGTTGGTGCTACCTTCGGTGAGGCGTACAATAAGTCGATCATGGGTGCGGGTTATCAATTGCCTCAAGGCGGTAAAGCACTACTCAGCGTTCGCAATGCGGATAAAGCCAGGGCAGTTCAGGTTGCTCAGGATCTGGTGGAATTGGGATTTTCCCTGAGCGCCACCGGTGGCACCTGTCAGGCATTGCTGGATGCCGGGCTTGAGTGCACGCGAGTGAACAAGGTGATGGAAGGCCGGCCGCATATTGTCGATTCCATCAAAAATAAAGAAGTCAGCTTTATTATCAATACTACTGAAGGCGTGCAAGCGATTGCAGATTCGTCAGAGATAAGACGTACGGCACTTCAGCACAAGGTTAACTATACCACTACGATTTCAGGTGCTGAGGCGACCTGTCTGGCCTTGAAGCAGTTGGATGAGCTGAATGTCAACCGGCTTCAAGACCTCCACTAGTAGTGATCAGTTGTAGAGAGGAAAGAGTTCTATGAACAAGGTACCGTTGACAGCTCAGGGCGCCGCCAAGTTGCAAGATGAATTGAAGCAGCTGAAAACAGTTGAGCGACCAAAGGTGATCAAGGCGATCGCTGAAGCGAGAGAGCATGGTGATCTTAAGGAGAATGCTGAATATCATGCAGCTCGTGAGCAGCAGAGTTTCATCGAAGGTCGGATCAAGGATATAGAAGGTAAACTCTCCAATGCACAGATCATCGATGTCACAACACTGAATGCCGGAGGCAAGGTGGTTTTCGGCGCGACAGTAATGGTTCTGGAATTGGATAATGATGAAGAGTTTACCTACCAGATCGTGGGTGAGGATGAGGCGGATATTAAACAGGGTCTGATTTCAGTCAGTTCACCAATTGCCAGGGCTTTGATCGGTAAACAGGAGGGGGATGATGTATTTCTCAATACCCCAGGTGGAGCGAGAGAGTTTGAAATTCTTGAAGTGCGTTACGAATAAGAAACTGCACTATAATCTGCGCCCTGTTGTGTATAGCCACAACCAGATGGATGGCTGAACACAATATCCCCGAGCCACTGATTAGTTGAGGATGATTCGGTTCTTCTTTTTCTTCGGGTTAGCCCGATAAAAAATCGCTACCCGTCCAATGATTTGTACCAACTCAGCAGATAAGCGCTCTACAATGTTGGCGCTCAAAGTCTCACGATCACTCTTATCAGCACCCGCAAGTTTAACCTTGATCAATTCGTGATGATCGAGGCTGATCTCGATTTCGTTGATGACGCCATCGCTGAGACCGTGTTGGCCAATGATGACCACAGGTTTCAAGTTATGTGCGAGCTTCTTTAGTGATTTGGTCTGATCTGAGGTAAGGGGCATGATATTGATCGTGTCTCATTGGGGAGGCGGATTCTATCCCGATTTCTCGCTGGTAGGAAGGCCTCATTGGGTTGGCAGTTGGATAGTCACTGTTGATTTGGCAATTTTAAGCCATTATTAGGGTTGTAGTTACAGGTAAGAAGGCGATATGAAACGCAGTAAAAGCAGTCGAAAGTGGCTCGACCGTCATTTTAACGATGCCTATGTCAAACAGGCGCAAAAGGCTGGGTATCGCTCCAGAGCTGCATTTAAGCTCCTGGAAATTCAGGAAAAAGATAGAATTATCAAACCGGGTATGAGGGTGGTTGACCTGGGCGCGGCTCCTGGGGGTTGGAGTCAAATTGCACGGGACCTGGTTGGTGAAAAAGGAGAAGTGGTGGCTCTGGATATCCTGGAGATGGATCCCATTGCCGGTGTTCACATCATTCAAGGCGATTTTCGGGAACCGCAACCCCTTGAGTCATTGAGAAATTATCTGGACGGAGAACCAGTCGATCTTGTAATTTCCGATATGGCACCCAATGTTACGGGTATAAACAGCGTTGACCAGCCGCGGGGGATCTATCTTTGCGAACTGGCTCTGGAATTTGCTCGGGAAACCCTGAAGCCAGGTGGCAGTTTTGTGGTTAAAGTATTCCAGGGCACTGGTTTTGATGACTATTTAAAAGAGATGCGAAGCGCATTCTCGCGGGTTGTCAGTAGAAAACCCGATTCTTCCCGGGCGAAGAGCCGGGAGATCTATTTAGTAGCAGGGAACTTTAAGATGTAGTACCGTACCAACCAGTAAGCCCTACAAATCAGTTGTTTGCACAATTTTATTCGGGTTTTTGACAGAGTTTAGATGGTGTTACCTGTCAACGAATAGAGAGGTCATAGACCATCCTCCACACGGATGCCAGTGTGGCTAGAGATAACCGGCTCTGCCGGAGTGAGATCAAGAGGTTCTTACGTTTTGAACGACATGGCAAAAAATTTAATTCTCTGGGTAGTGATCGCCATCGTACTGATGACGGTCTTCAATAATTTTTCAGCTACCCAACCCAAGGCTCAGCCGATGAGCTATTCAGAATTCATCTCCAATGTGAAAACAGGGCAGGTGAAGGAAGTTGAGTTCAGTGGCAGTGGCCGTGATATCAGCGGAACGCTCACCTCAGGGCAAAGGTTTTCAACCTACAGTCCTGGGGACGATATGCTGGTGAGTGACCTGCTCAACAGCAATGTTGAGATCGTTGCCACGCCTCCTGAGAAACCATCATTGTTGATGAATATTCTCATTAACTGGTTCCCTCTTTTCGTGTTGATCGGTTTGTGGATCTTCTTCATGCGACAGATGCAGGGTGGTGGAGCTGGACGAGGGGCGATGTCCTTCGGTAAGAGCAAAGCCCGCATGCTCAGCGAGGATCAGGTAAAAATTACATTCGGTGATGTGGCTGGTGTGGAAGAGGCCAAGGAGGAGGTTACCGAGGTGGTCGACTTTCTGCGTGATCCTTCCAAGTTCCAGAAGCTTGGCGGCAAGATTCCAAAAGGTGTGTTGATGGTAGGCTCACCGGGTACGGGTAAGACGCTGCTGGCGAAAGCCATCGCCGGTGAGGCCAAGGTACCTTTCTTCACTATTTCCGGTTCAGATTTTGTTGAGATGTTTGTCGGTGTCGGTGCCTCCCGTGTACGTGACATGTTCGAACAGGCGAAGAAGCATGCGCCCTGCATCATCTTTATCGATGAGATAGACGCTGTAGGACGTCACCGTGGCGCTGGTCTCGGAGGCGGACACGACGAACGTGAGCAGACCCTGAATCAACTGCTGGTTGAAATGGATGGTTTTGAAGGTAATGAGGGCGTCATCGTGATTGCCGCAACCAATAGGCCTGACGTTCTCGATCCTGCGCTACTTCGACCGGGACGTTTTGACCGCCAGGTGGTTGTTCCTCTGCCTGATGTGCGTGGACGTGAGCAGATTCTTAAGGTGCACCTGCGTAAAGTCGCAGCTGCAGACGATGTCAAACCGGCGATTATCGCCCGTGGTACACCAGGATTTTCTGGCGCTGATCTGGCCAATCTGGTGAATGAAGCTGCACTGTTTGCTGCTCGTGCCAATAAAGCACTGGTGGAAATGATTGAGTTGGAGAAAGCTAAAGACAAGATCATGATGGGTACTGAGCGTCGTACCATGGTGATGAGCGAAGATGAGAAAAAACTCACCGCTTACCATGAGTCCGGTCATGCCATAGTTGGTCGTCTGGTGCCCTCTCACGATCCTGTCTACAAAGTAAGTATCATTCCCAGAGGACGCGCTTTGGGTGTAACCATGTTTCTGCCTGAAGGCGATCGATACAGCTACAGCAAACAGCATTTGGAGAGTCAGATCTCCAGCCTGTTTGGTGGACGTATTGCTGAAGAGTTGATCTTCGGAATTGACAAGGTGACTACAGGCGCCTCCAATGACATCAAACGCGCCACAGATCTGGCACGTAGCATGGTCACCAAGTGGGGACTGTCTGAGCGTCTTGGTCCGTTGATGTATAGCGAGGAAGAGGAAGAGGTTTTTCTTGGACGTTCGGTAACACAACACAAGAATGTATCTGACGACACTGCCCATACCATTGACGAAGAGATCAGAAGTTTTATCGATCGCAACTATGAAAGAGCAGAGAAGCTCCTCAATGATAATCTTGAGAAGTTGCACATGATGGCTGATGCGTTGATGAAATATGAGACCATCGATACGCAACAGATCAACGATATCATGGATGGCAAGCCACCCCGTCCACCTAAGGATTGGGTAGATGATGACTTGGATTCTGATGATGATGTCAGGCCGTCAGGTGAGTCCCCATCCTCCGATGACGTATCGGGAACGATTGGTGGTCCAGCAGGACAGCATTGATTAAATGAGTAGCCTGGAAGAAGTGGAGCGTAATCCGGGGTAAAAAGTGCAGGCCAGACAACCCCGGATTCCGTTGCACTTCATCCAGGCTACAGACAAAGTAGCCTGGATGGAGCGAAGCGTAATCCGGGAAAAAAAGCAGACCAGTCTAACCCAGACTCCAATACATCCCACCCAGACCACAGACCATGTAGCCTGGATGCAGCGAAGCGTAATCCGGGAAAAAAAGCAGACCAGTCTAACCCGGACTCCATTACACTCCATCCAGACCACAGACCATGTAGCCTGGATGCAGCGAAGCGTAATCCGGGAAAAAAAGCAGACCAGTCT
>NZ_JBSYOO010000034.1:0-46939 GCF_058244675.1 Candidatus Thiodiazotropha sp. AKIB8
TTTAATATAGACAGGTAGGGTGGGGCCATGCCCCACCAACTGCACTCGAAAAGAAAAGTGATGCTTCAAATAAATTTAAGTGGTTCTCTACCAGGCACTACCTGCAAATTACCTATATACAGGTTGATACTCTTTTGCTGAATATGGAGGGTAATCAGGAAGATTTTTGCCAGGTTTGAGGAACAACATTTTTTGAAAAGATAAAAAAGGTGGCCTTAGGCCACCTGAATTGTAAACTCCCTTCTCTTTTGAACCGGCTTCCCTGCCAGTCACTACTTTTTATTTTCTGTTATCGTCATCCTCACGATCATCATCGTCTTTTTCTGACTTTGGTCCTTTACGACTGATCGCCCATGTTGCATCACCATCATCAGCAGCTGAGTGCTGAACATTAACGTAAAGGGTTTTATTATCTTCTGGGCTGAAATATATACCGGTTCCCTCAGCACCAGGATCAGTTAACGAAGCAAACAGAGAAACATAACGTGATGCTCCATACTTATTGGTAACTTGACTGGCAAACCATATATCAGAAGGCTTGTTATCCTCAATCATTACCAGGTCACCATTTGGTGCTTCAGCCAGGTTGTCAACACTGTCAAAACCTGATTGATGCCCTTCTTCACCAGGCTTACCAATTTCAACAGGTACATTCATACCAGGCTTTACAAAATTGGTAACTTTCATGGTATTGAGGTCAACTGCAATGACACGGCCTTCATACAGCTCACTATTAAATACCAGTTGCCCAGCATCATCAGTTTCGGTATCTCGTGGTCCTTCAGTAATAGCCACATAAAGCGTCTCACCGATCACTTCCACATCCTCAGGACGCTGATAGCTTTGACCACCAGCATCAGTACCGGATTGACGTGCAGTTAATGGATCGATAGGACCAGCCCATTCACCCATACCAACGCCATCAGCACCATTGACTTTAAGAACGTAGAGTGAGCCAGTAGAGAGATCACCAGCCTGATCAGGTACGAACTTGTATACGCCGCCGCCACAAGGTACAACGCCGTTGCAGCCTGATGTGCGTCCACGATGCTCATCGACTATATACAAGTTACCCTCTTTATCGAGATCAATACCTTCGTGTGCAAGACGACCAACAGCTGGACGATCAACTACAGATTTAGCTGTCATCAAGTCATCTTCGAGGAAAATCTCTAGCAGACGTCCACCTTCAACCTCTTCTGCAAAGAGGATGGTTCCCCAAGGGGTCCAACGGATACCGTCGAGAGCATTGTAGCTGGGGTCTTGCGCAAGAATCTTTGTTTCGCCAGTCTTCAGGTCTACAACACTTACTGTACCACCCTCTGGCAGGCTGTCTGGGAGACGCAGCTCATGAGTACGGTACATGAAACGACCTTTTTCAGGGCCTGTTTCATTGACAGTGTTCATGTCATGCCAGTCATCACGACCATTGTCGTAGATATTCAGGTTGGTCTCATCAGACACAACCCATTGATTGAACCCCTTTGGCAGCTTCCATGGTGAGGCTGGATCCCAGTCAGCTGAGTTTGCTGACTCATCCAGTGGCTTGAAATTGTGGCTTTTAATACCACCGGCAACCACTGAACCGCTGATTGCAATTGTGGCAGCAATGGCGATAGAGAGTAATTTATGTTTGAACATGGACAATCATCCTCGGATTAGTATTTTTTTAAAACTCTTATTAACCCGGCACATTAAGGTGCCGAGTAAATAACTATGCCACTCCATGACTCACGACCTGCTCCTCCGTAAGTAAGCGCATTCTGAAGATAATTTATGTCACTTTGGGCAATACATTTATGAAATTTATGTGATAATTATATTTACGCAACATTAATAAATTATGAAGTTAGCTTGATAATTTAAATACTAAATATGTGCGAATCCAAGAACATAGTTATTTATGGGATTTATTGTCATTTTGTGAATTAAAATTGTCACATATCGAATGCACAAATGAAATCTTCCTGAAAGGGTTCCTATCTACACTCTCCCCTCCATGTTTGAAAGTTGATCAAGAGCACCCTACCACCAGTTGATATAGCGATACCTGAGTTTCTGGTGATAAATGGCTGACACTAGACCCGATAACATCGCAATCAATTGGAATAAATTTTTCTTGGAGATAATAACGTGAAATCATCATTTACCAAAATAACCTCTAGCCTTGCAGCAGCACTGATATCCTTCTCTGTTGTAGCTGGTGGTATAGAATATGAAGACGATAGCGACAGAGAGGACTCAAATGCATTCTCATTCGCCATGATTGGTGATGTCCCCTATGGTGTAGCGCCATACACCGAATATCCACCCTTCGATAACCTTGTAAAAAAAATCAACCGTCAAAAGAAACTAAAATGGGTCATTCATACCGGTGACATTAAGAGTGGTGGCACTGAATGCTCGAATGACCTTTTCTATGATCGTCTGGATCGTTACAACGCATTCAATAAGCCCTTTATCTACACACCTGGTGACAATGAGTGGACTGACTGTCATCGTGTCAAAGCTGGTGAATATCAACCTTTAGAACGCCTGGCTATGCTTAGAGAGGTTTTCTTTTTCAACCCAGGTAAAACCATCGGTGGAAAAACCATGTCTGTAGAAACTCAGGCCTGGACTGATGGCTATGAAGAGTTTCCTGAGAATGTTCGCTGGAGCAAGAATGGCGTGATGTTTGCTGCCCTGCATGTCGTTGGCAGTAATAATGGCTTGAAAGCCTTTGACCCAGCCTCCTCTGCTACAAGAACAGATGAGGACGATGCTGAAGCAATTCGTCGTATCGATGCGGCTGTCGAGTGGATCAATAGTACATTCGATAAAGCAATTGAGGAGAAGGCACCAGGTGTACTGTTTATGATGCAGGCCAACCCGATCCTGGAAGTCAGCTACGCCTTACCATCAGGTGATGCACTGACAGCTGCCAGACTTGGTTTCACAGAAATACTGACCACACTTGAGCAACGTACCCTAGAATATGGCAAACCTGTTGTTCTTGCACACGGTGATTCTCACTATTTCCGAGTCGACAAACCTGGTCTGGTTGAAAATGGTTTTATTGGTAACTTCACTCGAGTTGAAAACTTTGGATCCAGCCGTGTACATTGGGTCAAAATCACTGTTAACCCAAAATCTAAAAATGTATTTAAGTTTCAACCTATGATCATCGAAGAGAATCTCTAAGGTGAGTAAACCCTCTAGATTTCCAGTACCAGCTCCTGAATGATCAGTATTGGATGACAGGGTTAATAGAAGTGTAATGTATGGTGCGGCCTTGCCGCACCATATGGTATGAATTTCTCAGAAGTCCTGTTTACTCCCCTAGATCCCGCTATCGTCTCTGTTAAACTGCTCTACATGCTCGATGACACTAAGACTTAATATGGCCTGGCATCTTTCGAGTACTAACCCAACCAATCAGAATCTCCTCAGAAAACCGGAATTTGGTTTAAAGGTTTACAGAATTCAACACCATCATTTTTTCAACCTGCATATCTCGGATCGTATGCGGGATACCCCCAACACCAAGTCCAGATTGGCGTAATCCCGCAAATGGCATACCGTCCACACGAAATGCGGTGTGCTCATTAACCATCACAGCAGAGGCATCGATATTACGGTAGACCAGCATGGCTGTATCAATATTGCTGGTAAACACTGCTGCCTGAAAGGCGTAAGGAAGTGCGTTGGCATGTTGTAGTGATGCCTCTATTGAATCACTCTTGTAGACACAAACAACTGGGCCAAATATCTCCTGCTGAGATACCTTGGACTCATAGGAAGGATTGTATATTACTGTCGGGCTGTAGCAGTTGCTATCCAATATACCACCACTGTTTAACAACTTTCCGCCTTCTGATTTAGCCTCCTCAACCCACTTGGCAACCCGGCTGACCTCACTGGGACGAATCAGTGGCCCGACTTCTGTCTCTATCAAAGCTGGGTCACCAACTTTTAAAGCTCTTGCAAGCTCGGCCAATCTTTCGCTGAACACTTCAGCAACTTCTGCTTCTGCAAATACCCGTTGTACTGAGACACAGACCTGCCCTGCATGATAGAAGCCCGCTTTGAGAACCGCAGACAAAGCTTTATCCAGATCAGCATCTGACGCCAGTATCAACGGAGCAGCACCACCATGCTCCAACGCACATCGTGTCCCTGGGGCGAGTTTGGAGCGTAGCATCCAGCCTACCTTTGCACTGCCAATAAAACTGAAAAAGCCCACTCGTGGATCTGTAACCAAGCGTTCAGCCAATTCAAGATTTTCAGGTAATACAAACTGGCACCACGCCTTTGGAAGTCCTGCTTCGTGTAGTAAATCCACAAATGTCTTGCATGAAACCGGGGTATCTTCAGCTGGCTTGACGATCACTGGACACCCTGCTGCAACTGCCGCAGCCACCTGGTGTACGATCAGGTTCAACGGATGGTTAAAGGCACTGACAGCAACCACTACTCCAATCGGCTCTTTTTGGGTAAAAGCAAGCCGCTGGCTACCCGCTTGGGTTGCATTCACAGGCACAACCTCTCCAGACTCTGTACGAATGGTTTCAATGGCCAGCTTAATACCATCGATGGCGCGTTTCGCCTCCACCTGAGAATCCATCAGCGGCTTTCCACCCTCTCGAGCCGCCTGAAGTGCCAATTCATCACAACGATCTGACATCAATTCTGCAACAGCTTCAAGAATCCTTACACGCTCATGCAGAGGAATCCATCCCTTACGGTTTCGATAACAGGAGTAGGCTCGATCTAATGCTGTTTCAATGGCAGCACTGCCATCACAGGGCAACTCCTGCAGAACTTCCCCATCATAGGGTGAAGTAACCTTCAGACAGGTGGTCATATTCAACTTCCTCAACTTGATAAAGGGCAAGGCTGGGTAATTTCACCCAACCTTTGCGTGAGCTTCATATTTTCACGGTAGTCAACCGGCGCAACAACCAAGCTTGGACCTGGCTGAGTAAAAGCAGCTTCAAGTATGCCAGCGAAGGAGCTGCTGTTTTCAACCTGATACCCACTCCAACCGAAAGAGTCGGCTAACTGAAGCCAGTCTGGGTTGCCAAATGCCAACTCTGTATGCCGACCAAACTGACTCTCCTGCTTCCACGCAATCAGGCCGTACGCGCAATCTTCCCAAATAAGCATAACCAGATTGCAGTTCAAACGTTTCGCTGTCTCCATCTCCTGAACATTCATCAGGAATCCTCCGTCACCGGCAATTCCGATAATGCGCTTATCTGGTGCTACAAGACTGGCTGCAATCGCACCTGGCAAGGCAGATCCCATCGAGCAGAAGCCATTGGGAATCAAGCAGGTGTTTGGTTGATGGCAATGATAGTGGCGTGCAATCCACATTTTATGCGCGCCAACATCGGACAGCAGGATATCATCTGGCCCAAGAAGCTGACGAAGATCCCACAACATCTTTTGAGGGCGTAGCAAACCCTCTGTATCATCATCAGAGTGTACCGCCAGTTCTTTCTGCATCAGATAGCGAAGCTCTGTCTGTCGCTGCAGATCAAAATCGGCAACACCCCGCTGCTCTATGCGCTCATTGATCATCCATAGTGTGTGGGCCAGATCTCCGACCAGTTCGACCTGAGGGTGGTAGTATTCATCTACCTCCGATGGCAGAAAATCAGCATGGATAATAGTTTTGTTCTTATGCGGATTCCACAACCTTGGATGATATTCGACCATATCGAATCCCAGGGTTATCACCAGATCAGCTTCATCAATCGCTAATGTTGGATAGTCCTTGCTGCCAAGCCCAATGGTGTACAGACAGTAGTCTGCGGCACAGTCCACAGCGCCTTTTGCCATAAAGGTAGTGAGTACGCCTATGCCCGTTTTTTCGCACAAGAGACGTAACTGCTTTGCAGCTCGACGTCGAATTGCACCGTTACCTGCAATAATCACCGGCCTTTTGGCTTTTTTGAGCAGTTCAAAAGCCTGATCAACGATTTTATCGTCAGCCACCGAGCGTCGAAAGCGGCGAGGCTCAAGAGGTTCTGAATCAACTTGATGTTTGGCGATATCTTCTGGCAACTCGATTAATACAGCACCAGGCTTTTCGGTACGTGCGATACGCACTGCTTTACGAATAACTTCGGGAATCGTAACGGCATTGTAGATACTGGTTGCCCATTTGGTAACAGGTGTGAACATATCCACAACATCCATGATCTGGTGCGACTCTTTATGCAATCTTTCTGTTGAACCTTGACCGGTTAATACCAGCATTGGGGCACGATCCATATTCGCATCAGCAACGCCTGTGATCAGATTGGTTGCCCCAGGCCCCAATGTACCCAGACATACAGCGGGATTACCTGTGAGTCGACCATAGATCTCAGCCATAAAAGCTGCGCCCTGCTCATGTCGGGTAAGGATAAATTTAATCTTGGTTGATTGCTCAAGAGAGAGCATGAAATCGGCATTTTCCTCACCGGGAACACCGAAAATATACTCTACCCCCTCTTCTTCCAGGCATTTTACGATTAGATCGGAAGCCTTCATGATTTGTCTCACTATAGGTTCTATGAATTATTCTCTATTACAGCGTTAAGCCGGAAAGTCTCGACAGACAAACACCGACACATTAATTGATCAGAGGCATCTTGATCAGACAGTATATTTGTTTTATAACCCAGCAACACTAGGGCCTGTTAACACTAATCGAATCGGCCCTGTTGCACAGAGAGAGACCACTGGATGCCATGAAATTCGCTCATTATCGTGTTAAACGATTAGTCTTGCCTGATCCCTGATGTTGAGTGAGGATTTAGACAAGAAAAAGCATTACATAGCACAAGATGAGGGAAATGTGTCTGTGATAGTTTCTGATTCAACCCGTATAGCCAGGACTGGAATTGCCGTCTATGGTTAAGCCTGAGGCAGGATCACGATAACCAGGGAACCTCAGAACAAATCATGGAGCCCCCACCATTACAGAGCTAGCCCAGCGAAATCCAAATTCTCATGTTGTTCGCGACATAAACTTTGGCATGGGTATTGCTGCCAAATCAAAAAATAAGCATAAAAAAATTAAGATCATATTTTATATACCAAATAAAAGGACAATCACATGGCATGTTGCGTTGGTAAGCTCATATCAGAACCTGTCTCCTCTCTGGACAGCAATACAGATGTTCAGGCCGCAACAAGCTTCATGGCGGCAAAAAATATTGGCTCATTAGTGGTTATGGACAATGACCAGGTCTCTGGTCTGTTTACTGAGAGAGACCTGCTGGTGCGCGTGATTGGTGCAGGCCAAGACCCAAACGCACTAAACTTGAGCGATGTTTGTACAAAAAACCTTATATCTGTCCATTATGACAGCTCATGTGCCAATGCCATCAAACTCATGAGAACCAATAAGTGCCGTCGTCTTCTAATCTATAAAAATGACAAGCTTCAGGGTTTGGTCAACATTTCTGATGTCGCCCATGCCCTTGCAGATCATAGCTCCGGTAAAAATATGCTGGTAAATTTCGTCGGGGGAATAACCTTGCTAGTAGTGCTGGTGGTCATCGGCGTTTTGATCTCACATATACCAGATGTAATGCAACTGGCAGGCCACACAATGGATTAGTCATGGTTCTGACATATGGGCACCTTCCCCACCAGATAATGACAAACCAGCCGTATCAGATCTCTCTTAACCTTTAAAATTTAAATCAATCGTTTGATTTATATTTTTATCAAAGCTAATATATCGATCTGATATCTAATTGCTATAGTCCTATGCCCACTCAGTTGAGTCCAAACCAGATTGACACCAGAAAACGTCTATTGAATGCAGCCTTAAAAAGCTTTGGTAGCAAAGATTATGAAGGTGTGAGCACGAGAGAAATAGTTGAAATGGCGGAAGCAAATATCTCTGCTATCTCCTACCATTTTGAGAACAAGAGAGGACTCTATAACGCAACTGTCAGCTATCTGTCAGAAACACTTCATGCCGGTATATCTGAACAGCTTGAGTCCATCAACCAGAACCTTGAGCACTACTCAGCAGAAGATTGTGCAGATCAGACTTGTCAATTGCTCCTCAACTTCTTCGAACATACTCTCCTGGGTGAGATTGGCAAACACGCACCAGGAATCATTTTTCGTGAGCAAAGCCAACCCTCGGAAGCCTACCAAATCCTCTTTGACAACTTTCTGCAACCGATGAATCACACCCTTGCAAAGCTGGTGGCGAAGTACCTTGGTTCTCAACCGAGGGAAGCGGAAGTGCTATTTCTGGTACATGCCCTGATTGGACAGACAGTTATGTTCCATATTGGCAAGACAACACTGCTTAGACTATTGAAAAAGAAAAACTACAGCAGAGCCATAATCGAAGCGATAAAAAATCATTTAACAAACAACTACAGAGTGTTGCTTGAGAGTAGAGCAATCTATAACAATTTGTGACCATATAAACCCTGAATACGGAAATAATATGTCCGACAAAAATTCTAATTGGCGAAAACTGCTCTTCATACCCCCGATTGTTATTGGGGTCGGGATACTGGTATTGATGGTCGGCCAAAAACAGCCCCCAGAGACCAAAGAAGTTGGCGAGCCCACCAAGCTGGTACGGGTGATTGAAACACCTCAATTGGAATTAACCCCTGTCGCAGAAGGCTACGGCACCATACAGCCGGCCCGCATCTGGTCAGGTGTTGCCCAGGTATCCGGGCGTATCGTTGAACTTCATCCCCGACTGCGTAATGGGGAGATAATTACCAAAGACACACTATTGTTGAAAATAGATCCTGTCGATTACGAACTCAATCTGGCGCAGGTAACAGCTGAACTTGCCGAGCTTCAGGTAGAGCAGAATAATACCAAGGCCTCTCTCTCCATTGAAGAACGCGGCCTGAAAATAGCGCAACGTGAATTGGAGAGAGTAACCAAGCTTACAGCAAAAGGCACCGCTTCCAAAAGTGACCTGGATAACGCAGAAAGAAATCTGCTGAATAGCCGAAACGCAGTACAAAATGTAAAAAACAATCTGGCCCTGTTACCCACCAAACGCAAAGTGCTTGAAGCGAAAAAGATTCAGGCTGAAAGAGATTTGGGAAATACCAGCATAGTCGCGCCTTTCAATATGCGTGTTGCTGATATGGCGATTGAAATAGATCAATATGTCAGTAAAGGTGGAACTCTACTGGTAGGGGATGAAGTAGATCGTGTTGAAGTTATTGCTCGCTTTCCTCTCTCTTCAATTCGCCGTCTTTTCATTGGTCGCGAGCTTTCAGAATTTGAAATGCTCGGTGAAAACCTTGCTCAAGCAGTTGCCTTGAAGCCACTTCTAAAACTTGATATGGGAACCGCTATTGCTGAATGGGAAGCGGAGTTTGTGCGCTTTAGCGACAGTGTTGATCCTGAGACCCGCACCATGGGTGTCGTAGTCGCAGTAGACAGACCATTCGACAAAGTCATACCAGGCCTCCGTCCTCCGCTATCAAAGGGTATGTTCGTGCAGGTACTTCTACAAGGCAAGTCACAAGCTGACCGAATCGTACTCCCCCGTTCAGCAATCAAGAATGGTGTTGTCTACACGGTAGATGAAGAGAGCCGGCTGCAGCGGCAACCAGTGGAGGTTCTATTCAACCAGGGCGATATCAGTGTGATTGCCAATGGTATCAAACCGGGTCAAAAGGTTGTGGTTTCAGATCTGGTGCCTGCAGTCACCGGTATGCTGCTACAAACCATACCGGATCAAGAGATATCCGATAGACTACAGAAAAGTGCACGAGGCCAGTTATGATCAACTGGTTCGCCCGTCACCCCAATGCCGCCAATCTACTTATGGTGGCAATTATGCTACTGGGTTTGTCTGCCCTGCCCGGCCTGCAAAAAGAGACACTCCCGGAGATAGAGAATGACGAAGTGGAGATCCGGGTAATCTATAAAGGCGCAACTGCTGAGGATGTTGAAGATGCAGTCTGCCGTCGCCTGGAAGATGCTCTTGAAGGAATCAGCGACCTTAACGAGATGCGCTGTGAAGCAAGTGAGGGCGTTGGTGTTGCGACCGCATCGATGAACGAAGGCGCCGAAATGAGCCGTTTTCTTGATGATGTAAAAGCTGAGATCGACGCACTCGATGATCTGCCGGAACAGACAGAACTACCAGTAATCAAAGAGCTTGGGCGTACTGAACCGGTTATCTCAATTGCAGTAACAGGCCCTAAAGACCCTGTAGCACTGAAAGCCTACGCAGAGCATCTCAAGGCAACACTGTTAACCCAAGCCGATTTGGCTGAAGTCACAATCAATGGATTCTCTGATCACCATATACGTATCGAGATTTCCGATTTACGTTTACGGCAGTTCGGTCTATCCGCGAAGGATATAGCCAATGCCGTCAGTCGCTACAGCATCAGCACACCAGCTGGTCGTCTTGAGGGTGATCAGGAGGATATTCTGCTGCGTTTTGATGACCAGCGAAAACAGGCTGACGAGTTTTATGATCTTCCTGTTATCTCAAGCAGCACTGGTGCGACGATTCGTTTAGGTGATATTGCAAAGATAACCGATCGATTCGACCGGAATGAAGAGAAAATTCTGTTTAACGACAAACGGGCAGCGGTTTTGGATATTGCAAAAACCCGTTCCCAGGATATTCTTGAAGTGCTTGCCACTGTTGAGCACTTTGTGGAACAAGAGAACCAGCAAGCCCCTCAAGGCATTCAGCTGAGCCTCACCCAAGACCGAGCATCGGTGGTACAAGACCGTCTCGATATGCTGATTGTTAATGGAATCCAGGGACTGATTGCCGTATTCCTGGTTCTCTGGCTCTTCTTTAGTTTGCGCTATAGCTTCTGGGTCACTATGGGACTGCCTGTCTCATTTTTAGGTGCTCTATTTGTTCTACCATTGTTCGATGTCACCATAAACATGATCTCCATGGTAGGCCTGCTAATTGGCATAGGATTGCTAATGGATGATGCCATTGTGATCGCAGAAAACATCGCTTCACGCATGAGTAAAGGAGATAAACCACTACATGCTGCCATAGTCGGAGTACAGCAGGTACTACCAGGCATTGCCTCCTCTTTTGCTACCACGCTGATGGTATTTGGCTCCCTGGCTTTTATCTCGGGAGATATCGGACAGATTCTCAGAATAATGCCCATCGTTTTGATTATTGTGATCAGTGTAAGCCTGTTGGAGGCATTTCTGATTCTACCCCACCACTTGAGTCACTCACTGGCACATATGAGCAACAAACCGGCATCACGTTTCCGTCAAGGGTTCGAAAAGCGCTTTGCCGGATTCCGCGATAACTGGTTTGGTCCACTGGTAGATCGGGCAGTGAATTACCGCTATTTGACGCTCGGCATTGTTTTCATGATGTTGATTCTATCCATAGCGATGCCAGCAAGTGGCCATTTGAAGTTTGTCGGCTTTCCTGATCTGGATGGTGATGTGCTGGAAGCCAGGGTACTGCTGCCTCAAGGGACGCCGCTATCGCGCACTGAGGGGGTCATAGAACATATCACTCAAGCCTTGGAACGAACCAACCAAGCCTTCACACCAAATCAACCAGAGGGTCAATCCCTGGTTGAAAATATCACAGTCATCTACGGCCAGAATCCAGACGCTTATGAAACAGGCCCCCATGTGGCCCGCGTGGTTGTAGATCTACTCAGCGCTGAGATCCGTGATGCTCGACTGGATGATGTTGTAAACCTTTGGCGGCAGGAGACAGGCCAACTCAGTGATGTCATTTCTGTCAAATACACCGAACCCACATTTGGCCCAGGGGGTCGCCCCATCGACCTGCGCCTTTTGGGTTATGACCTGGAGCGATTGAAACAAGCCTCAAATGAACTACAGGCATGGCTCAATAATTTTCAGGGTGTGAATGACCTGAGTGATGACCTTCGCCCAGGCAAACGGGAATTTCGGCTACATCTCAAACCAAGCGCCGGGGTATTAGGCCTCGATGCCCAATTGGTTTCAGAACAGGTAAGAACCGCTTACCAAGGCATGAAGATTGATGAGTTTCAGGTTGGAGCGGAAACCTACGAAGTTAATCTGAGATTAATAGCAAGTGATCGGGTAGACGCTGAAGATCTGTATAACTTAAGCATAGCTGGTAGTGGGGGGCGTCTGATCCCTCTTTCCACTGTTGTCGACATTGAAGAGGTTCGAGGCTGGGCAAGAATCAATCGGGTAGACCGACAACGTACCGTAACTATCCAGGGTGACGTAGACCGAACCCAGGCCAATGCTCAAGAACTGCTTGCTGTAGCCCAGGCAGAATTCATTCCCGGACTCCTCGAACGTTACCCTGACATTCATTTCGACATTCAGGGAGAGAGCAAAGAGTCTGCAAAAACAGGACAATCCATTGGGCGTAATGTACTGCTGGGTCTGATTGGTGTCTATATGCTTCTGGCGTTACAGTTCAAGGGTTATGTGGCACCACTGACTGTAATGCTTGTGATCCCGGCAGCCCTGATCGGGGTAATGTTCGGACACATGGCTTTAGGCTTGGATCTGACCATGCCCAGCATGGTCGGCATGGCATCTCTGTTTGGTGTTGTGGTCAATGATTCGATTCTATTGGTTGTATTTATCCGTGATCAATCAGCCAGAGGGGTTGTTGTTATCGAAGCAGCAAAGCGTGCAGCCCGCGCCCGATTCCGCCCTATTCTATTAACCTCGATCAGTACCATTGCAGGATTGACACCTCTGCTTCTGGAAAAGAGTCTACAGGCTCAGATCCTGATTCCTCTTGCAGCCAGCATAGCCTTTGGACTGACTGCAGCGACCCTGGTGGCACTGTTTCTGGTTCCCGCAGTCTATTGTATCCTCGATGATTTCGATCTACTTGGAAAACTCCATAATGAGACAGATGAAGAGCTGATTGGCTTGGATAAACCTGAGGCTACAGAGAACCTCTCAAGCTAAGCGACAACACGAGCACGACACCAAGTGCTAATAGTATGAGCACGTTCTGCGTGGAAGCGTAGAATACTCAGTCAATTACAGCATAGCGCTTAAGCCAAAAGATTGCAGGAAGTGATCAGCGACTGCATAGAGATAGATTATGAGAGAAGCAAAAAACCCTGTTACAGGCCTAATGTAAGCTCTCATTCGAGAGATACACCGCTCAATTAATGCAAAACCTTGCCGATAACACCGCCATGTTGAACTCTTCTTTATATCAGTCACAGAGATCACCCATGCTTGACCTGGCTTATCGTTTTTCTCTGCTACTGCTCATATTGTCGACTTGGAGCACCCATCTGGCTGCAGAAACGTCGCAGTCGCTGCGCTTGGGAATCATGCCTTTTAACAGTACCTTGGCTTTAATCAAGACCCATCAGCCTTTGCGTCAGCATTTGCAAAAGGAGTTGGGCCAGTCAATCGATATCTATACTTCAGCCAACTATGTTGCCTTCCAACAGGATTCAATGGCCGGGGCGTTCGATCTCCTGATCACAGGCCCCCACTTCGGGGTAATGAGTCTTGAAGCTGGATACATACCCCTGGTGCGCTATAACACTACACTGCAACCCATCTTTGTGGTGCGTAAAAGCTCGAAGATTCGAACAGTAGAAGATTTCAAAGGTAAACATATCGGCTTACCAAACCAGCTATCGGTCTCAGCGATTGGTGGACTGAGCTGGTTACGCGAACAAGGACTGCTCGCAGGCAGGGATTTCACGGTGGTTGAGAAGCCAACCCATGGTGCAGCAATCGCCGCAGTGACAGTAGGTGATCTTGATGCAGCGCTAACCACCTACACGCCTTTAAAGCAGATTCCGAACGATATTCGTGACCATATCGAGATTATGCCAACAGAGGTAATGATGCCGCATCTGATGACCCTGACCCATGAGCGTCTGGGCAAGGGGAAGATTCAACAGATCTTAGAGGCGTTAAACAGCTTTCCCGCCACACCAGAGGGTGAGGCTTTCTTCAAAAATACTGGATATCATGGATATATTGCTGTAGACAATGAGGGCATCGAGAAACTATACCCCTATGTGCCAATCGTGAAAGAGTTGATGCAAAAATGACTAAAGGGCACCAAATATTTACAGGCTACAGAAACAATCTCTTCAACATGCGCAATAGAGGTTCGACCCTCTTTCCGGAAAGCTCTCTGTTAGCATGAAGTCGTTTTTGCAATGGCGACTATCTCTTCGAAGCAAGATGCTGCTGACCAGTATTCTGGTGGAGATCATTATGCTGGCCCTGTTAGTGGGCAACAGCGTACGCCTGATTGAGACATCGATGGAGCGGCTTACAGAGTCGCGCATCAAGGCGATTGAATTGGCCTATAAGACCTCGGTCGCTGTACCACTGGCATCAAGGGATTACGCCACACTGCGCGATATTCTGGATGGATGGCGAAAGGCTGATGATGTCCTCTATCTGGTGGTGACCGATATCAATGGACGCTTTCTTGCCACCAGTGGCTGGGATCAGGAAATATCACTACCTCCACCCGGTCGTGACCCGCAAGGCAGAAAAATCACCCATGTTCGATTTAGTGTAGATTTATTTGATCAGAATTATGGCCAAGTTCAGTACGGACTCTCAATAGAATATATCCATCAGGCAAAACAAGCCTTATTCACTCAGGGAATGCTTATTGCACTAGCGGGAATAACTCTCACAGTCATTTTGCTCTCTATTATAGGTTATTGGCTCACCCGTCATATGGCTGCGTTGATGGATGCGAGTGGTCGTGTTGCTAACGGGGATTACGAAATACGCCTGAAGTTAGAGGGAAAGGATGAGATCGCCCAGCTTGGCAAGAGCTTTAATCTCATGGCTGACGCCATTCAGAACCGAATTCTAGCACTGCGTGAGAGCGACCTTCGTTCCCGCACCATCGCCGACTACACCTATGGCTGGGAGAATTGGCTGGCTGCAGACGGTCATCTGCGATGGGTCAACCCGGCTGTAAATCGGGTCACCGGCTATACCCAGCTGGAGTGCTACACTATGCCCGACTTTCCATTACCAATCATATTTAGTGATGATCTCAGTCTGGTGGAACGTTGTCATCGGTTGGGTATGCAAGGCAAGACCGGGCAGGATCAGGAGTTTCGTATCAAGCGAAAGGATGGGCGAGTCGTTTGGGTGGCAATGTCCTGGCAACCGATTGCTGATAAAAAAGGCAACTCGCTGGGGTATCGCTCCAGTATTCGGGATATCTCACTTGAACATCATGCCCGCGAAGCCTTGGAGTATCAGGCCAATCACGATGACTTGACCGGACTGTTCAATCGCCGCGCCTTCGAGGTGGGCTTGCAAAAGATCCTCGACGACTTGCGTACCGGAGGTCAGGCAAAATGCCTTCTCTACATCGATCTTGATCAATTCAAACTGGTCAATGACACCTGTGGTCATAGTGCCGGGGATAAACTGCTGCAGGAGATCACCGCAATTATGCGGCAATCCATGAGCAACGGCTTTCTGGCACGACTGGGTGGCGATGAGTTTGGACTGATATTGGAGGGTGATGAGGAGCAGGCCTATCGCCAGGCAACCAAACTGATCGATGCGATTCACGCCCACCAATACAGCTACGAGGAACATCACTTTCAGCTTGGCGCTTCTGTGGGCATGGTCACTGTTACTGATGCCCAGCGGAACATCGACGAATTACTGATAGCGGCGGATCAAGCCTGCTACGCGGCCAAGGATCGCGGCCGAAACCGCATTGAAATTTATCGGGACAACGACGAATATTTTCGCGCCCAACGTGCACAATTCCTATCTGTCGAAGAGATCAATAACGCCTTAAGAGAGCAGCGATTTGTGCTCTATTACCAACGTATTGTTCCGTTGCAAAAAGGGTTACCTGAACATGCTGAGATTCTGCTGCGTATGCGAGATAATCAAGGGCAAATACTAACCCCTGATCGGTTTATTCCAGCAGCAGAGCGCTTCAATCTGATGCCTGAAATCGACCGATGGGTGATTAGCAACACCTGCCGGCACCTCAAGAAAATTAAGGGTGGGCAATTCCAGGATACCTGTTTCGCCATCAATCTCTCAGGCTTGAGTCTCTCAAGCGATGATCTGGCCGAATTTGTCATCAGTCAATTCGATGAATATCAGATTGATCCAAAATGCATTAGCTTCGAAATCACTGAAACAGCGACAATGGACCGTCTTGACAAAGCTAAGTACTTCATTCGCATGATGCGTAACTTAGGTGTAAAAGTGGCACTGGATGATTTTGGTACCGGTCTATCCTCCTTTGCCTATCTACGTGAACTGGAAGTGGATTTCCTCAAAATTGATGCCCTGTTCGTGCGTAACCTGGACAGCGATGAACGCGACCTTGCTGTGGTGAGATCAATCATGGAAGTTGCAAAGGTGCATGGCATGCAGACCATCGCAGAGTTTGTTCATAACATGGCGATCTCAGAAATCCTTGAGGAAGTTGGCGTAGACTACGCCCAAGGATTTGCCCTTCATAAGCCTGAGCAATTATCCTAGGGAGTCTCTCAACAAGTCATCGATTTCATCCAGACTCACTAACATCGGTACTGGGATTCACTCTCCTTCAGTCAGACCCTTTCTGGCCATTTCTTAACCTGAAATTGCACGAGATAGCAGATGAAGCACAAAGCAATACGCATCCATAAATATGGTGGCCCGGAGCAGATGCGCTGGGAACAGATTGAACTTGCCCCTCCTGGGCCGGGTGAAGTTCAAATTCGTCAACATTCGGTGGGCCTGAACTACATCGATGTCTATCACCGCACCGGGATCTATCCCACGCCTGAACTACCCTGCACCCTGGGAATGGAGGGTGCAGGGGTTGTCGAGGTCGTCGCTGAGGATGTCAGTGACCTTAAACCTGGTGATCGAGTAGCTTACGCCTCACCACCCCTCGGTGCTTATGCCGAAGTGCGTAACATCCCAGCCGGACGATTAGTCAGGTTGCCCGATGAGATAGACTTTGAACAGGCGGCTGCGATGATGCTGCAAGGCATGACTGCCGAATACCTGTTGCAGCGTACCTATCCAGTTCAGGCCGGCGAAACTCTACTCTTTCATGCTGCTGCAGGTGGCGTTGGCCTGATCTTTTGTCAGTGGGCGAAACACCTGGGGGCAACAGTCATTGGCACTGTGGGTAACGAGGAGAAAGCCGAACTCGCACGTGCTCATGGCTGTGATCACACAATCCTCTATCGTCATGAAGATGTAGCTTCAAGGGTCAAGGAGATTACAGACGGTCGTGGTGTGCCGGTGGTCTACGATGGCATCGGTAAAGATACCTGGGAGACCTCCCTGAACTCCCTCTCCATGAGAGGCATGATGGTCAGCTTTGGTAACGCCTCGGGTAAGGTTCCGCCTGTGGAGCTTGGTTCACTCACTGCACATGGCTCGCTCTATCTGACCCGCCCAACGCTGATGAATTATACTGCCGATACCCAGGATTTACGCGACAGCGCATCGGCCCTGTTTGGATTAGTGCAGTCCGGAGCAATCCGTATTGAAGTCAATCAGCGCTACCCGCTGGCGGAAGCGGCCAAGGCGCACCGGGCATTGGAAGCGAGAGAGACAACCGGTTCGACCATCCTCACGGTTTGATACAGAAGTTGATCTTCTCTCTTACATCATGATCGATGGAATAAGCTAGAAAGAGATGAGTTAACTCCGCAGCATAGCTGCGGAGTTAACGATCAGTAGGAAGTTAAATGAGTAACATCCAACAATAGATTTGAATCAGGCACTACAGTCAAAATAACATTCAGTAGACTGTCCAACCCTAACGTGACATCAATGGCAACCAGGCAAGATATGTCTGCATCGCCATTGGCATAGTTAACCGTACAATCCCGCATCGATTGTGTTGCCACAGGATTCGTAATGACTGAATCTACTGAGAACTGAAGGCCACTATTCGGTTGCAGGGAGAGTTCCACATCGAGGATATTTTCCCCACCAAGTGAAACGCATGGCAGGCGTAATTTTCCATTCATGAAATAAGTGGGTCTGCATGCGCTGGGAATTTGAGACTCCATTACAGGCCCAACATTCAGCAGGCCGATATCATCAGAATCCGGAATTGCTGATACTGTTGAGCCATCATACTGCAACACATCACCATCACTATCCATCACCAGGCCACCTAATTCATCGCCTGTCGAGACCTGTACAGCAGTGGTGAACCCTAAAACCTGCTCAGGAGTGGATGCATAATCTTTCAAATAGTCTTTCCAGCGGCCCCATGTCCACACAGTGCCATCAGAAAGCACCGCTGCACTCTGTCGGTTACCGGCTGAAATATCGTATACGCCGGTCAGCTCCAATACCTGTCTGGCACTTACACTATCTTCAAAGGTGCCGTCACCCAGTTGACCATAATCGTTGTCACCCCAGGCCCACAAAGTGCCGTCAGCGCGCAGAGCTAGTGCATGATTGTATCCACCATCAATCTGCACGATGTCGACCAGGCCTTCAATTTGAGTCAGTTCATCGACCATTACAGAACGTCCCAAACTATCATCAAATACCGAAACCTCTTCCCAGGTCCAGACCGTACCATCATTCAACAACACATAAGGATTGTTTAGAGATGCAGCGACAGCAACCGCATTGGTAACACCCTCGATCTGTCTCGGCTCATCATCATTGTATATACTGTTTAGCGCATATTCCCACAGGGTACCATCAGAACGTACCGCGGCCATAGGCCATGGCCCGGCAGCCACATCCACAATGTCAGTGAAACCACTAACCTGATAGGGCATATACTGAGTCATTCGTCCGAGTACGTTACCCCAAATCCACACAGTACCATCCGCTAATGCCGCAGCTGTCCAGGAGTAGAAATCACCAACAGACAGATCGACAATATTTGCAATATCGAGAGCCTGAACTGGTATAACACTGTCAGTGGCTAAATTGTTACCCAACTCCCCACGACTATTCTCACCCCAACTCCAGGCGGTACCATCTGATGCAAGTACAGCAACACCAACTGTCCTGCCACCCTCCAGAAGGGGCTTGCCAGCATGTGCATAGCTGGAAACAAGAAGTAACAAGACCATGGTGAAATTGGATATAATTTTATCCCAGGATGTAAGATTCACTGAATACCCCTAAACATATTCGTCCAGAAAAGTTCAAAACATATAGCGTTACAACTAACAGAAACTTAACATTGTTTAGTGATAATTACAGATCTATTACGCCCTCAGAGTGTTAATTGCTTCATAAAAAGTCGAGGGCACACTTTTTAATTCTTCTAACAGCACACTCATCTCTTTAAAATTGACTACTGAACTTCACCAGCTATGCAGATTAGCCGTAATATGCCTGCAGATGGTTAGAGGTAGAGTCTGCTCTGATGATCAGAGCGCAATACTATTAACCCTGTGCAGAGTGGGGCCCGGCCCAACCATAAGGCATTAGAAATTCACTAGTTTCGGATAATTACCAACCACCACTATCTGAATTGAACAGGCCAAATCAATTTTGTGGGACAACAGTGATTCAAAACTGATATCAGTCCACTTTAAACCGCCCAACCAACTGAGATATCTGTGTGGAAATCCCATGAAGTTCCAATCCTGTTGCTTCCGTCTGTGCAGTTGAAGTTTTGTTCTGTTGGGATAACTCACCAACACTGGCTGTATTTTTTTCTATCTCTAAAGAGACCGCCTCTTGCTCTTCCGCAGCGCTGGCAATCTCAACATTCATATCCCTGATATTGTGCACAACCTCTGTTATCTCTTTCAAAGCAATGCCTGCCTGAGATGCCTGATTGAGTGTTTCCATTGCATCATCGCGTCGCTCCTCCATCTTTGAGGCAGTTTTACGTGCCCCCTCTTGCAATCGCTCGATGATCTCATTGATCTCACGAGTGGAGGTCTGGGTACGACTGGCTAACGTTCTCACCTCATCTGCAACCACTGCAAAACCGCGTCCCATTTCTCCAGCTCTGGCAGCCTCGATAGCTGCGTTCAAGGCTAACAGATTGGTCTGTTCTGCAATGCCTTTAATCACCGACACCACAACACCGACCTGGGCTGTCTCTTCTTCAAGGGCCTTCATTTCGGCACTCGCCCGGTCAACCCCTTGGGAGAGACCTTCAATCGATTGCAGCGTCTTCTCAACCACATGACTGCCATCCGCCGCTTGCCGATCAGCATTTTCAGCTGCAGCTGCCGCACTGGCAGCACTCTCTGCTACATTTTTTACAGTGGCCGTCATCTCAGTCATTGCTGTTGCCACCTGCCTCATCGCATCATCCTGATAGTCAGCGGTAGCTTTGGAAGTTTTCGCAACAGTTGCCAGTTCTGATGAAAAACTATTCATCTGATGGGAGGATTCGGCAACTTTCCGCACCAGACTTTGTGTCTCCGATGCAAATTGATTAAAGCCAGCTGAAAGTCTTTCCAACTCGACACCACCTTCCAAAGGTAGACGTTTTGTCAGATCCCCATCTCCTGCGCCAATCTCTTCCAATCTGTCTGCAACTCGGTGAATACTGAGTACAATATTGCGACTGTTCAGAAAATTGAGTAACAGACCACAGATGAGTGCCACAATACCCAGACCAGTACCGGTCATAAAAGTATTGTCTACCTCCTCTTTAACCGCCTGCTGAGTCTCAATGACACGTTCAGTCTCTGCAATAATCAGAGGTTGTAACTGCTTGCGGATACTCCCCCAGCTCTTCTGTACCTTGCTGGTAAATTGAGTCTTGGCATCTTGCAGATTGCCCGCCTCTACCTGTTTGATAACAGCCAGTGCACTCGGCACACATTGGGCCCAGAGTTCAGATATCATGCGTACTTTTTCAAGACCTGCAGAATCTCCGGCATAGAGCACTTCCGCCCCTTTCAAAGCCCGATTAAACTGCTCTGCTGCCTTGGCGGCGACCTTGGCAGGGGGAGCCAGCTCCGGCACCATAAGTTTTTTTGCTGCCGCAATAACCACCTGTGAACCCTCAGCCTGCATGGTTCTCAGTAACTCAATCCGTTTCTGATCCTGCTCGATAAAATTGGTGAAATGCTGGCTGACCCGATCAGTGCCAACAAGGGTATAGTAGAGCGCGAAAATAAAAAGTGCCGAGGCGATAGCCGTAACTGTCATCAACTTCGCACGTATAGAAAAATCAGCGCCGATCATCGCATTACTTCTCCGAGTTCTTTAATAATCATTTATCATTGTTATGTTGTATGCGATTTAACGGCAATGGGGTTATTTTCTTAAGAAAAGATTAAGATCATCAAAACGTTACAACTCTGAGCTGAATTGAGAGAAAATTTACAATCAGGGAGGTGCAAAAAAACCCTGTTGCCGCCTCGAATTCAATATAAATGGGTTTCACACCACGGCCATCAGCACTCATTCCTTCATGTCACCAATTGAGCAGACAACCTTGTCGAGAAGAAAAAGAAACCTGGAATAACCGACCAAAATACCCTCTATTCATTAAAATAGCAGAGACCGATAATCGTAATATCACTTTCATTTTTAGCGTGATTCCATTAACCTTGATCAGCTCTAGTAGTAGTATTTCTAGACTGAAAAGGTATAACAACAGCTTACAATGCAGTACGATCGCGCATCCGTGAATAACTAAAAAGCAAGGCAATTTAGTGAAGCCAGGTACGACTTGGCTTGATCGATTGACCCGCGGTGCTGCTCATCACGCCAGATGAAGATGTAAGCGGCAATTTAGGTGGGTGAAAACAACAATGTGGGATCATGTACTGAGTCTGATGGCGGGCTGGAAGCACGCGTTTGTACCTTATCTGCAATGGATCGGCGAACTTAGAAACAAAGACACGGTACGAGCCGATATTATTGCAGGTATCACTGTCGCCCTGGTGCTGGTGCCTCAATCCATGGCCTATGCCCAACTGGCCGGACTACCTGTCTACTATGGGCTCTACGCCTCGTTTCTACCGCCAATGGTTGCTGCTCTGTTTGGTTCCTCAAGACAGCTGGCTACCGGCCCTGTGGCGGTAGTGTCACTGATGACCGCTGCTGCACTCGAACCCCTCGCCACTTCAGCTGATACCTATCTGGCTTACGCCATGCTCCTGGCGCTGATGGTTGGCATATTTCAGATGTTTCTAGGCCTGTTTAAACTCGGGGTTCTGGTCGATTTTCTCTCCCATCCAGTAGTGGTTGGATTTACCAATGCCGGTGCATTGATCATCGCCACCTCACAACTGGGCAAAGTTTTTGGGGTTCATGCTGATCGATCTGAACACCACTATGAAACTGTCTGGAATACCATGCTAGCTGCCTTTGAAGGCACTCACTACCCTACCCTGCTGATCGCGTTGATTGCATTTGGCATCATGTGGGGCATAAAGCGCTTCTATCCTACACTGCCCGGGGTGTTGATCGCGGTGGTCGTCACCACCGTATTAGCCTGGTTGACCAACTTCTCTGAATCGAGTGGCAAGGTGGTAGGAACCATCCCCGATGGCCTGCCAAGCCTGGCCATTCCAACCATGGAACTGACCACCATCTGGACCCTGATCCCGACAGCCATCACCATTTCGCTGATCGGTTTCATGGAAGCGATCTCTATTGCCAAGGCGATGGCCGCACAAACCCGGCAGCGTCTCAATGCCAATCAGGAACTGATTGGCCAGGGTCTTTCCAATGTCTTCTCCGGTATGTTCTCGGGATACCCGGTATCAGGTTCCTTTTCACGCTCAGCGGTTAATATCAACGCCGGTGCAATCACCGGGTTTTCCTCAATTGTCACCGGGGCGGTGGTAGCAATCACCTTGATCTTTTTGACCCCACTGCTGTTTCATCTGCCACAGGCCACTCTGGCGGCGGTGATCATCATGGCGGTTGTTAACCTGATCAAAGTCGGCCCAATCATCCATGCCTGGAAAGCCCAACCCCACGACGCTGTCGTGGCGGTGGTGACCTTTGTTCTGACACTGCTGTTTGCCCCCCATCTCGACAAAGGCATCATGGTCGGAGTGTTACTCTCACTTGGACTCTTTTTGTGGCGTACCATGCGTCCCCGTTTTGCTCAGTTATCCCGTTACAAAGATGGCACCATGCGGGATATCCGAGTACGCAAGCTTCAAACCAGTCCGCTGATTTCCATTGTGAGATTCGATGGCTCCCTCTACTTTGCCAGTGCCGGCTATTTTGAAACCAAAATTCTCGGCGTAGTGGCTGAAAATCCAAAGCTCAAATACATTATTCTCGATGGAGAAGGCATCAACCAGATCGATGCCACCGGCGAGGAAGTGCTGCACCATCTTTGGGAGCGACTGCAGGCTCAGGGTATCACCCTGATTGTGGCCAGGATGAAGAAGCAGTTCATGGACACTATCCGCCGTACCGGCCTGAAAGACAAAATGGGCGACACCACTTTCCACTCCCGTATTGGCCTGGCGCTCAACCATGTCTGGGATGAACTGGGTGACAGTTACGACCGCACCACCTGTCCACTGAGGTCTCCGGTCGCTGCTGATAGAAGCTGATGAGCATCAGTTCGTCCCATGACTGGCGCAGATATCTGACGCTGAGTCAGCTGGCAGGTGCTCATGCCTAACCTCATCTATCTGATGCTGATACCATTTATTGGTGTGGTTACCCTGCTGGTAATGCCGCGAGAGCAATCGCGACTGATTCGCATAACAGCATTGATAGCCTCAGGTGCCACGATGGCGCTGGCCTGGTCCTACTTATCTGCCTTCGACCACAACCAGGCCGGTATTCAATTTATCCATCAAACTGAGTGGAATACCAGGCTTGGTACGACCTTCACCCTGGGGCTGGACGGTTTTTCATACCCCATGGTGCTGCTCGCCACGCTACTGAGTTTTGTTGCTCTGCTCGCTTCCAGCTCTATCCGCCAGAGTGTCAAAGGCTACTATATTCTGATCCTGCTTCTGGAATCAGCAATGCTCGGTGTATTTCTGGCTCAGGACTGGTCACTGTTCTATGTCTTCTGGGAACTGACCCTGATTCCGCTGTTTTTCCTGATCGACCGATGGGGTGGCCAGAACCGTCATGGTGCCGCCTTGAACTTCGTGCTCTATACGATGGGTGGATCGGTGTTCATGCTGATCAGTCTGCTGGTTTTGTTCGATTCAGCACCTGGTCACAGTTTTGCCATGGCAGACATGAGCGAAAGCAGCCGCCTGCTTCCCCAACAAACCCAGATACTGATTTTTCTGGGGTTGTTAATCGGTTTTGGCGTCAAAATGCCGATCTTCCCACTCCACGGCTGGTTACCGCTGGCTCATGTGGAGGCCCCCAGCCCGGTATCGATTCTACTTTCAGGCATCTTACTCAAGATGGGTTCCTATGGGTTGATCCGTGCAGCAGGTATGCTGCCTGAAGCGGT
This sequence comes from Candidatus Thiodiazotropha sp. AKIB8, assembly GCF_058244675.1. NCBI lineage: Bacteria > Pseudomonadati > Pseudomonadota > Gammaproteobacteria > Chromatiales > Sedimenticolaceae > Candidatus Thiodiazotropha > Candidatus Thiodiazotropha sp. AKIB8. The sequence goes on from NZ_JBSYOO010000034.1 coordinate 24,329, forward strand.
GATGGCACTTCAGGAAGTTCTCGCCATGCTCGCATTTATCAGTCTGATTTATGGTGGCCTGCTCGCCTGGCGACACAGTGACCTCAAAGCTATGATCGCTTACTCATCAATCAGTCACATGGGGGTTGTTCTTCTTGGCATTGCAGCCCTGAATCTTGCCGGACTGCATGGTGCATTGATGCAGATGGTGGCCCACGGCCTCGTCGCAGGATCACTGTTTCTGTTAATCGGACTGCTCTACGAAAGAACCCATACCAGAAATGTCATGGACTACAGCTCTCTGGTCAGGGTAATGCCCAGGTTTGCCTTTTTTACCACACTCGCATTCATCGCCGCAGTCTCCCTACCGGGAACAGCGGGGTTTGTAGCAGAATTGAATACCTTAATAGGCGCTTTTTCCCGTTGGGGCTGGGGGGCAGCACTACTGACCCTTGGGGTACTGCTTAGTGCAGCCTACGCTGTACGCACTATCAGTTACCTGTTTACCGGTCCAGTACGTCCAGACATGCAGGATGTCCAGGATCTAAGACCATCCGAACTGCTCGCAGCAGGTACCCTGGCAGCCTTTACCCTGCTGTTCGGTTTCCTGCCGACTCCTGTGTTGAATCTGGTTAATGCCTCAGCAACCCAGCTCTCTGAATTATTCAAATTGTGAGGGACGGTATGCAACAAGCACAAAGCCAAGATATCCGTCAGCAAATCAGAGAAGCCGTTGAGCATCTGGATCACAGCCTGCCAAGTCAGGCGCCAATACGGGATTTCGTCCACCACAATACACTACACGGATATCAACACCTCCCCTTTCCGGAAGCCTTAGCGACAGCCCGTCGACTAACCGGCGCAAGGGGCTACCTCCCACTGCAGCAGTATCAGATGCTACTCCGTCAGGGGCGAATAAATCTCAATGACTTGAAAGCGTGTATTGAAGAAGAGACCGAGTTACAGCCAAACCAGATTCTGGCAAAGACCGGCCGCTATGAGTTGAAATGCAGTGATCTCTATCTCGCGGCATTGACCATGCCACCGCTGAGTGTTTCAAGCTGTCAGCTCAACTGGCAGATCGAAGAGACAGATGCACTACACAAGCTCAACCCAGAGCTACCTGAAACTGCCCGTAAGCAACTTCTCAATGACGCAACCACTGAGGGCTTAACGGACGAATCAGCGAGTGTTGAAGACCTATGGGCCGCCTGTCTCTCTGTGCTGAATATATCTTATGATCCTACTCATCCTGAAGAGCTATTCGACTTGGCCCCTGAACTGGCAGAGAGCCTGCTGAATGATCTGCTTGAGGGTGCAAGCAGTAGCCAGGAATCCCCCGATAGCGTCTCTCAATTGATGCAAAACGTAGCCCATGAAAGATTGGCTGAGCAGATGGATCAACTTGGTCAGGGTAAAACAATGCGCGATCTGCTGCTCTCCCTGACGGGTCAGGATCTGCTGGAACAGATCCGACCTCAGCTGATCAGAGGATTGTCCAATTTTCTCGATCAGGGCGTATCCAGCTGGCAGCCCGATTTTGAGGCCGGTGGTTTCTACCACTTCTGGCTAAAACAGGCTGCAACTGATCCCAGCTGGCATCTCATGGGCATCGAAGCCTGGGAACAACATTTCGAACTGCTTGATAGTGATCCCCTGGAAACTATCATCAGCGAACTCTATCGCATGGGTCTTGATCGAAAGTATTGGGTGGGCTACCTGGAGAGTCTGGCACTGGAGCTGCCAGGCTGGTCAGGAATGGTGCTATGGCGACACAACCACCCGGATTATGAAGACCTCACTGCGAAAATCGATATCATCGACTACCTCGCGGTTCGCCTGGTACTGGAGAGAGTTTTTGCCCATAACCTCTGTGCCCAGCATTTCCAAATTGAATCCAGCCTCGACATGCTGCGCTGGTATTTCAGGCATCAAACCGATGAATTCACCGTCAGGGATGCGCTCTTCAACAGCCGCTTGCCAGAGTATATTGCCAGTCGCGCTCAACGGGCTCTACATGCTCCGGAACAGGAAGAAGCATTGGCCAGCTCAACCCGCTGGAAACACCTTGCCCAGCTGATCTGGACCTGGCGTTTGAGTAGCGGACAGTCCGAGACAAGCCATCACCCAACCCTCTGTGATGGTGCCTGGCCACTATTTCAGCTTGCCCAGCACCTGGGTTTATGTGGTGCCGAAGTGCGCCAACTCTCATTCGAACAGGTGCAAACAATTTTTGACACTCTGCAGCGCCTGGATGAGGATCGCCAGGGCTATCTTTGGTTACGCGCCTATGAAAAACAGTATCGGGATAAAATACTCACAGCCCTGGCACAAAATCATGGGCGTGGCGCCTGGCCGGATCGTAAACAGATACCTGCTGCGCAACTGATCTTCTGTATGGATGACCGGGAGGAAGGTATCCGCCGACATCTTGAGGAGATCTATCCGGAAGTAGAAACCCTTGGGGCCGCGGCCCATTTCAATGTCCCGCATAACTGGAAAGGGCTGGATGATAAGAAGAGCAGCCCGCTCTCTCCAGTCATTCCTGCACCAGTGATACCTGTTCACCAGGTTTGTGAAGAGCCGGCAAAAGAGATGGCAGACCTGGGAACAGAACATCGGCAGCGTCACAACTTTCGCAAGCAGGGTCATCAACGGTTACTGCAGATGACCCGTCGGGGTCTATTCCTGCCGGGTTTAATCTCAGCCCTCGCAGCACCAATAACCATCCCTGTATTAATTGGTAAAATTGTCGCCCCAGGTCTGTTCGGCGAGTTGCAACAACGGTTGAGAAAAGGGTATGAAAAAGAGCCAACCACCCGTATCGATTTTGTCGCACCTAATGACAGCGCAGAAGCAACCATCGAAAACCCTCGCCAGGGTTTTACCGATCTGGAACAGGCTGATCGGGTAGAAACACTACTACGCGCCACAGGCCTTACAGGTGACTTCTCCTCGATTGTCACCATCCTCGGACATGGCTCTCTGAATCAGAACAACCCCCATACTTCGGCCTACAACTGCGGTGCCTGCTCTGGTCGATTCAGTGGTCCCAATGCCCGCCTGGTCGCTGCCATGGCCAACCGACCCGAGGTTCGTACGCTGCTTACCGAGCGAGACATTCATATTCCAGAGGGATGCTGGTTCATCGGAGCCGAACACGATACCTGCAGTGACCACATCCTCTGGTATGACCTTGATCTGGTTCCAGATAATCTGCAGCCGGAAGTCGAAAAGCTTGACCAGGCAATGCAACTGGCCTGTCAACGACACGCCCAGGAGCGCTGCCGCCGTTTTGCCTCCGCTTCAGATAAGCTAAGCCCACAACAGGCCTTGAAGCATGTTAACGCCCGAGCAAACGACTTCTCCCAAGCTCGCCCGGAGTTGGGCCATGCAACCAATGCCTGTGCATTTTTCGGTCGACGCAGTATCAGTCGTGGCGCATTTTTCGACCGACGCTCATTTCTCATCTCCTATGATGCCTCCCAGGATCCGGAGGGTGAAATACTGGAGCGCCACCTACTTATCAATGGTGCCGTTGGCGCCGGCATCAGCCTCGAATACTACTTCTCTACCGTTGACAATGAGCTGTATGGATCAGGCTCCAAGGTAACCCACAACGTAACCGGTTTTCTGGGTGTTATGGAGGGTGCCAGCTCTGATCTTAGAACGGGTCTTCCCCGTCAAATGATCGAGATACATGAAGCGATGCGACTGTTGGTCGTGGTCGAAGCCACAACAGATATTCTGACAATGATCTACAAACGACAACCCCCAGTGCAGGAGTTGGTGGGGAATGCCTGGGTGCAGTTGGTATCTCTGCATCCAGAGAACGGTGAAATGAATATCTTTAATCCTCAGCAGGGATGGGTGCCCTGGCAACCAGAGGATGAGAGAGCTGTTGCCAAAGTAGCACGGTCCGATGCGTGGTATCTCGGTCATTCAGGAGCCATCTCTCCCGCTCTGATTGAACCCCATGCAGAGGGGGGCGCCCATGGTTGAACAAGCTGTTTTGATAGTACCTCTCGCCTACTGGTTGGCCGCCGGCCTGATCAGTCTGGGTTATATCCTGAATAGTAATCGTGGTGAACAGGGAGAACATCAGACTGCTCATGTTGCCTTGGCTGGGGCAACAATCTCATTCCTGGCCAGCCTGTTATTAGCCGCCTTCGCCCTCTGGCAAGGCGCGCCTGGACAGATCACCTTTGGAGAGTGGTTCCAGAGTGGCGAAGTCAAGCTGTCGATCAGTTTCAGCCTCGATACACTGGGTCTTTCACTGCTTCCTGTTGTAACCCTGATTGCTCTCTTGACGCTGAAATTTTCAGTCAACTATCTACACCGTGAACCGGGCTTCCAGCGTCTGTTTATACTCCTCAGCCTCTTCTCCGGTGCCATGTCACTAATTGTTATTGCTGGTAATGCAGTACTGGCTTTCGTCGGCTGGGAGATTGCCGGAGTCACTTCATATCTGCTGATCGGCTATGCCATCGACCGAACCACTGCCACCAAGAATGCGGTGCGCGTATTTGTCACCAATCGCATTGGCGATGCAGGTTTCATCCTCGGAATCGCCCTCTCCCTCTACTGGCTTGGCAGTGTTGAATGGCCTGAGATTGCGCACCACGGCAGTGAACTGGATACCCTGGCGGCCGGTGCAGTGGTGGCAGGCTTCAGCATCGCAGCCCTGGCCAAGTCGGCCCAGTTGCCCTTCTCTCCCTGGATCTCCAGAGCCCTCGAAGGCCCAACCCCAACATCCGCTATTTTCTACGGCTCACTGATGGTACACGCCGGTGTGATACTGATGATTCGTCTCGCACCGCTACTTGAACAGGCGCCAGTAATCATGATCCTGCTGGCTCTGCTTGGATTACTTACGGTCGCCTACGGCTGGCTCTCCGGGCTGAGTCAGACCGATATCAAAAGCTCTCTGATGTTCGCCACAACCACTCAGGTCGGCTGGATGTTCTTCTGGTGTGGCATGGGTTGGTTTACCCTGGCTGCCTGGCACCTGGCACTGCATGCCATATGGCGCGCATTCCAGTTTCTTGCCTCCCCTGGATTGGTGAATCAGATAGATCAGGCAACCCCGCCCGTCCCTTCATGGCTGGCACATCACAGCTGGCTGCATCGAGCATCATTACAGCGATTCTGGCTCGATCCCCTGGCAGATGTACTACTGGTCAGGCCAACAAACTCCCTGGCACGGGATGTTCAGTTTTTCGATGAGCAGGTGGTAACCCGACTGGTTGGACTCCCTGTCTACTCCCGCAGCGTCTCTTCGCTGAGTCAATGGCAAGCGATGCAACGTGATGAGACAAACGGTACAGAGGGCGTAAATCAAGCCACGGGTGTTGCCGGGCGTATCATGGCCTGGTTGGCAGATATACTCTATTGGTTCGAGTCTCATCTGGTGCTGCGTGAAGGTGGGGCAAGTCTATGGGGAACCTTGCGTCGCATAGGAACCCAGTTGGAACGAGTTGAGCAACTGCTGGCTGAACCTCGCTATCTGTTTCTTCTGGTCATGGCGACCTTTGCGGTAATACTCTAAGGGGGCCTGGGGTGACTATAGATACCATCCACTGGTCGAACCAAATCGGCTATCCAATTCTTACCCTGCTGCAATTGCTGCCACTGGTGGCGGTTGTAGTGATGTGGGGATTGCGTCGGCATAATCTGCTGGTCCCAATAGGACTCCTGGCAGCCTCGTTGGAACTGCTGTTGGGGATAGACCTATGGCGTCACTATGACAGCAGTATCAGCAGCATGCAGTTCAGTGAAACAGCCCAGATCTTCTCCTCACTGACCTATCTCTCAGGAGTGGATGGACTATCCGTCGTCTTTATTCTTCTAACCGGGTTGTTGACCCTGTTGGTGATCCTCTACGGTACAGTTCGAGAACTCAAACCATTCAGCCATCTCTACATGAGCATCTTTGCCGTACAGGCCTGTCTGATGGGCATGTTCGTCACCCTCAATCTGCTGATGTTCGTACTGCTCTCTGCCATACAGATCGGTGTCGTCGGTTTTCTGCTCTGGCGCTGGGGCAACTCCCCGGACAAAGACATGGCGATGCGGCGTTTTTTCCAATTCATGTCGATCAGTATCCTGCTTCTGGTGACGGGCACCCTGCTGTTGGGATGGAACTACGCAGACAGTCATCAGGGGGTTTGGGCCTTCGATCTGATTCAACTGGCCCAGGCACCGGTTTCAGAGACCTTCAGATCAGTCGCCTTTTTCCTTTTGTTCTATGGTCTTGCCATCCGCACCCCCCTGTTTCCTCTGCATGGCTGGCTACCCCTGGTGGCCGAGCATGGCAATGTCGCAGTAGCTCCAACCCTGCTGCTTGGTCTAAAAATCGGCATCTATGGACTATTGCGGTTTGTGCTGCCACTACTGCCAACAGCAGTCATCGAATGGCACAGCTATGTGGTTGCATTCGCCCTCTGCGGTATTTTCTATGCGGCTTTTCTCGCCATGATGCAGGATAATCTGCGCCGCCTGCTGGCCTATGCCGTAATTTCACACACCGGCATCCTGATCCTTGGGGTGTTCAGTCTTGAGCACGCTGCATTTATGGGGAGCGTTATCCTCTCAGTGACCTTTGGACTGGCTCTTGCGGCCCTGGTCTTCACCACCGGACTGCTCTATCGCCGAACCCAAACCACACTGCTGAAAAACCTGGGCGGTCTGTTCGATACCCTGCCCTTTTTAGGTATCACATTTCTCATTGGCGGTCTGGCCATCATCGGCATGCCAGGCACCCCCGGCTTCGATGCAGTGCATCTGATTCTCGAATCTGCAATTCATGAATTTGGCGCCCTGGTAACAATCGCTTCAGCACTGGGAAATGTTGTCGCTGCCGGCTTTTTGTTGTGGGCCTTTCAAAGGGCATTTCTTGCCCCACGCCCCAGTGGCGTGCGCCCCTTTCAGATAATATCGGTGTCCAAGTCTGAAGTCTTTGTGGTCAGCGCATTGGTGCTTGTACTGCTAAGTGCAGGATTCTATATCGAGCCATGGCTGAAGCTCATTGACCAACCATTGTCGGCACTCAGTGCCCTCTACTCATCCCATTGAGATGCATCCACTATGGGCCGAATTGAAACACTCATGAACCTGCCGCTGCTCTCCACGCTACTGCTATTACCCCTGGTCGGTGTCATAGCCATATGGTTATTGCCTTGGGTAAAACCAAGAGTAACGGCACTGGTAACTTTGAGCCTGGCTCTGATACCCGCACTCTCGGCGCTACTACTTCTGGATACACAAAGCAGCAATTTTCAGTTCGTTGAGCAATACCCCTGGATACCAGCTGTGGATGCCCATTTCAGATTTGGCATCGATGGCATCTCAGCACCCTTTCTGCCACTGACGATTATTCTGTTTATTGCTGTAACCCTGGCATCCTGGAATCGCATTCAAAACCTGACGCCGGTCTACTTCAGCCTGCTGCTGCTATTTGCCACGGCCACACTCGGTGTCTTTATGAGTATCGACACCCTGGCTTTTTTTCTCTTTTGGGAACTCACCCTCGCGCCGCTCTACTTTCTTATCAGCTTGTGGGGCATTGGTCCCCATCGCCGCTATGCAGCTACCAAATACACCCTGTTCATGTTGGCTGGTGGCATACCACTGCTGTTGGCATTCACTGTATTGGCGATCAATCACGCAGAGATCATGGGGGCAACACCACCCGCCGGGCTCTCATTTGACTACCTGACCCTGATCGACACCCCACTACCCATGGGTTTGGAAACTGTTGTATTTCTCTTTCTATTGTTCGGTTTTGCAGTCAAAACACCCCTCTTCCCACTCCACACCTGGCTACCGATTGTTGCACTCGAAGGGCCGGTTCCTATCGCAGCACTGCTGGTTGGTTTAAAACTTGGCGCTTACGGATTGATTCGCTTTGCAATCCCCCTGGCACCGACAGCGGCACAGGAACTCCACTGGTTACTCGCCGGACTCGGTGTAATCGGAATTCTTTATGGTGCCTTGGCGGCACTGAATCAAACCAACCTGCGACGCATGCTCGCCTACTCCTCCATGAGCCATGTCGGTTTAGTGGTACTGGGCTTAGCCGCTTTTAATCAACAAGGCCTGCAAGGGGCAGTTTTCCAACTCTACAATTTTGTAATTATCGCCGGCGGACTCTTTCTGTTGACCGGCTATCTACATCATCGATTAGGATCAACCGATCTGATCCACCTGGGGGGCGCAGCTCAATCCATGCCCCTGCTTGCCGCCTTCTTCATGTTCCTTGGACTCGCCTCACTCGGCATACCGGGCACCAGTGGATTCCCTGCAGAGTTGCTGATACTGATCAGCGCACTGAACACCCACACAGGCGCCGGACTGGCAGCACTCTTCGGAATGATTATCGGTGCAGGCTATCTGCTGAACAGCTATCGAAAATGTTTTTATGGGCCACTCACCGACAACCAGGTTCGCACAGCCCAAGACCTGCGACCCCGTGAGCTTATTACCATGATGGTGTTTTCACTCCTGGTGTTGATCTTTGGATTATTTCCAGGGCAGGTATTGGAAGTAACAAAGGTTACTGCGGAAGCTTGGTTATCCAGACTTCAGTGATGTTATTGAAAACCATGCTGTCCATTCCACAGAAATAGGCTTGAAGCAGAATACTCAGTGTTTGCTTGAACAAACCTCAAATTAATCAGATCTAATATCTGATTCTACGAGTGCCCTTTGCAGGGGTATATCCAACTCACTGAGGAGTTTGAAATAGGCTCGGGTTGTATCCCTGCTCATACCATAAAACATGATTCCAGTTGTTTCTTTGGAGTTGTGAACTACAAAACCACTTATTAGATATTTCTCACCTTGAATCAGTATTCTCAGTAAAACTACTCCATTCAGTCCCAAAGATAGGCTATCGCTTTGAAGCTTCATCCCTCCAAGACTGATATCTTTAGTTGTCATTCTTCCAATATGATTGTCTTTTTTGAAGACATCAACATCCAGGGACACTTTCATGCGTGGATAGTAGCGATGTTCCACTGTTTGCTCCTGGCGATCGTTATGGTCTTTCTATCTAGACCCTAGTGGATTGATTTTGTTTTTACTCATAGATATTTTCGATAAAACCTTATGCAAATAAATAATGGCTTTCGCATACCCCCATTGCTTTATTACTAAAATCTATATCAATCATCAGATATTCTGATACTTGTTCCAATTCTTCTCTTCGGCTGATCACTAAACAGATACTTTAGTAACTTTAAGTATGGCTAATATTCATGACACCAATGTCCAATTAAGGTTACAGCCGACTGACCAAGATCAACTATCCATCACTTTTTTCCTATTTATCAGTGTTATATTGTTTGTAATATAACTACCTGACTGGAGCATTAGAGACTTGCACTCATAGGGAGTAGATCTATTGCAGTTAGGTATTGACAGAAAAGTAAAGTTGAGCGCGAAGGATACTCTCCTCTCTCCTAGTTGCGGGAGAATGGCTTGAGGAAGGGGGGGACGTTCATCAACACCATCATCCGCATCAAATATCGGAACAATAAGGATTGATGGATTTTACCTGTTACGTTTCAATACTTAATACGAGGGAAATAAACATCGCTTTAAAAGCGCGAGAACCTATTAACTCTTTTTTCTATGGAAGTAGTTGCAGCCCCTCATCCTGTGCGGCTAATGCTTTTTATCTCAAACCTCACTCGATATTGAGAATTAAACAAAATTAATTCGTTAACAAGATAGTGATCTAAGTTAATGGCATAGCTGTAAGTTACTTTGAGAAAAAACTCTCTAATAGATCGTACACCATCAATCTCTAAATCACAGAATATCGAACCAATGTTTGAGCTTTTCCTTATCGCTCAAAGGAAACCAGATACGACGCTGCTGGCCACTGCCATCACCATGTATCGCTGTTAACGTATAGTAGACAACAACACCTTCACCACTATGGCCATACTGGCGCATTGCATACATATCTTCTGGTAAATCCCGGTAGGCTGAGGAAATCACTTTATCGATACTATCCGTTGGTATCGCTGTAGCAGCTGTTCCGTGGGTTCCCCTTACCCACAGCGTAGCGTTGGCAGCTTGATGTAGATCTATTTCAATCCATATCCGATAACCATAACTCATAGCCTACGGGAAATATAATTCAGAGTCATCACATGCAATAATTTTATCCTATAGCCAGTAGGGCCTGCTACTGAACAGGTTCATGTTGATAGACAGTTTTCTGTTGCTGTAATCGAATAGAATTTCCTACCACAGACAAATCCTGCTAGATTATGAGTAATTACACCATACCCCTCTCTCCCCAGTAGCGAAGATGTTTGACCTAATCAATGCATTCACATATACGAGATATTATCCTTAGTACCACTGGTGCCAGCGATCTTTTTCCTGGAGGAACAATTCAATCTCTATGGAGTGGATATGGCAGCCTTGATCGCTATGGACTGATCGGCTCAGAACTCAATAGCGTAGTAGTGAAGCATGTTCGTATGCCTGATCAGAGTAACCATCCGCGCGGTTGGAATACTGACCTTTCTCATAAACGTAAGCAACACTCCTATGAAGTTGAGACCAATTGGTATGAACATTGGGCAACAGAGTGTGACGACCATTGCCGCATCCCCCACTGCCTGGCTATAGAACACCATGATGATGAGGTGCTGATGGTACTGGAGGATCTGGACAGCAGCGGTTTCCCATTGAGAAAAGACAGTGTCAGTAAACAAGAGATGCTGACTTGTCTGAACTGGCTGGCCCATTTCCATGCCACTTTTATGGGGCGCAAACCGCAAGGACTGTGGAAGATTGGTAGCTATTGGCATTTAGATACCCGACCGGATGAGTTGGCGGCGATGGAAGATGATGAACTGAAACTGGCCGCCTCAATGCTTGATGCAACATTAAATAAGGCACCATTCCAAACCCTTGTACATGGCGATGCCAAGTTAGCCAACTTCTGTTTTTCTGATACAGGAAGCAAAATTGCTGCAGTGGACTTTCAATATGTCGGTGGTGGTTGCGGCATGAAAGATATCGCCTACTTTATCAGTAGTTGCCTTGATGAAACGGCATGTGAAGAATTGGAATCAACACTGCTCGACAGCTACTTCAACGCGTTAAAACAAGCCCTGGCAATTCACCAGCCTGAAATCGACGGCTCAGAGGTTGAAGAGGCCTGGCGTCCTCTCTACAGTGTTGCCTGGACTGATTTCTATCGTTTCCTGAAAGGCTGGAGTCCTGGACACTGGAAAATCCATAGCTACAGCGAACGCCTTGCCCACGAAGTGATCAATCAACTACAAATCAGCCAATGAGTTTCAGCAGAGAACAACTTCAAAATCTTACCAAACAGGCAATAGATGCAGCGCGAACAGCAGGCGAATTGATTGCAGAGCATCGCAATCAGGATATTACCATTGGAGAAAAAGCAATCGGAACCAGTCAGGCTTCACAGATCATCACCGATGTAGATCATAAAGCACAAGCGGTTATTCTTGAGCAGCTTCTCCCCAGCCTGAAGGATTATGATCTTGCCTTGCTTACCGAGGAAGCTCCTGATGATGGAAGAAGGCATAACAAGCCAGCTTTCTGGTGCATTGACCCGATGGATGGCACTTTGGCTTTTGCCAACAACAAACCAGGCTTTTCTGTCTCGATCTCATTGGTGGCTCGAAATGGCTCACCACTGATCGGTGTTGTATATGACCCTGTAGAGAAAACAACCTACCATGCTCTGCATAACCAAGGCGCTTTCAAGAACAATCACCCCATCACGCCTCCCCAACTCGACATGAACCGGCCACTCACACTACGCACAGACTATAGCTTTCAATCAGACACCCGCTTACAGCAGACCCAATCAGGGCTGGAGACAATAGCTGATAGAATCGGTGTTGAAGGCGCTGAAATTGAGTTTCACATAGGCGCAGTATCAAACGCCTGCTCTGTTCTTGAAGAGCCAAATACCTGCTACTTTAAATACCCTCATCCCGACGCAAGTGGTGGCAGTTTATGGGACTATGCTGCAACTGCATGTATCTGCCAAGAAGCAGGCGCTGTGGCCAGCGATATATTTGGCAATCCTATGGATCTCAACAGAGTGGACAGCACTTTCATGAATCACCGAGGCCTTCTATTCGCTGGACACAAAATGCTCGCAAAAGAGATCATTGCATTAAATGAGCGCCTCAACCACGACTATAATAAAAGCTCGCAAGAATAATTTCTTGGTATCTTTGAACAACAGATACCGAGCCCCCTTAGAAATAGATATTCAATATGGTTGATAAGTGATACCCGTTAAAAGACAGGCTCTATCTACACTAAATTATTTAACTACCAGACAGGCTGAAATATTATGACCCGGCTGTTGCGACATACACTCACTACTCTTCACAACTAATTCATATGTTGTAGGGTGCGGCCCTGCCGCACCATGCCAGACTTTAACGAAAACCAGCTGGCGATCGGGTTAACAGAGTTTATTCTATTCAGACTAATGTGAGATCAAGCAGTGTAAAGAGGGTTTATGTTGAATCGACACCCTTATGGTGCGGCAGGGCCGCACCCTACATCGCATGTCTTATTAAACCTGCAGTGAAATACTAATTGTTTAGGAGTTGGTATTGAGATCTACAGAATTAACGACCTGAATCATGCTTTTCAACACTGAGAGATGGACGGTATTTGTTACAGTCTCTTAGTTTCTGAAATGGCTGAATCTTTGAAGCTATCCCGCAAACTTCCAAGAGCAGCCTCTCTCGGTAAAAAAACAGAACTTTCAAATAAACTATTTAGCTCCGATAAGCTCAATGGAATAACCATCAGGATCTTCAACAAAAGCAATGATTGTTGCGCCAGCATTCATTGGGCCTGCCGGCCGAATTATCTTACCCCCCAACTTATTAATCTCATCAGTAGCTTGGTAGACATCATCCACTTCGATTGCAAGATGACCGAAACCGTTATCCATATCATACTTGTCAGTATCCCAATTATGGGTCAACTCAATCACACTATTCTCAGATTCATCACCATAGCCTAAAAAGGCTAAAGTAAACTTACCTTCCGGATACTCTTTTTGTCGTAGCAGGGACATGCCAAGTACCTGGGTATAAAAGTCGATTGATCGTTGTAGATCACCGACCCGAATCATGGTGTGTAGCAGACGCATATTGAACTCTCTCCTCGATTATACAAATCAAAAATAATTTTTCGCTTACAAATATCTACACAGCGTCCAAGCATCTGCTTTCAGGACGGCAAGAGTGGTGCCCCGTTAACACTATAGTGATCGAAATTATTAACCCGGCAATTAAATATATCGTCTTCAGCCACTATAGATTGCCTAAATATAATCTAGCAAACGGTTCTCAGGGACTCCAAAGCTCTGGACTGCCAATTCAAAACAGCGGATTTAACTGACATCTTTTTTGCGAGATCTGGATTGATCTCTTTTATTTCATTCGCGGCAAAGTTACAGAGAAAATTGGCTTTCATTTCTGCACGAGCACGATCAACACCCACATCCTGAAAAGGCACTGATGCCAGTAATAGAAAGCCGTCGTCTGGAATTCGTCCTGCATTCATATTGTTCTGGATAATGCCTGCTGCTTTTTGTATCGGGTCAGCAAGACTCGGGCTGTAGGGCCCGATGATCAATGCGATGTTGGGCATGTGCAGAAAATCAAAACCACGCCCAATACAGATCATCCACTCCCTGTGGACTATATCGAGTTCACGCTGCATTTGACGGGACTCTTCGACATGATCAAGATTGCCGGCAATCAATGGAAGCAGATCCTCACGCATCTGTTGAGACATGTCGGGGAAGAGCGCTTCCAAACGGGGTCTCAGGGTGTCCCTTTCAAAGGACTTGATCTCAGCCATGTTCAGTAATTCGCCGTTACTACCATGCAGAATCAAGGCATCTTCATCTGTTTCGAAACCACATACGATGGGATAAACCGTTTGATGGCCAGCACCAAATACCGCTTCGACCTGGCGCTTGATTTGGTAAGTGTGAGCTTTTGCTGCCTCAGTGTCGTAGTTAAAGCCGGCACAACCCCGTTGGGGATCACCCTTCGAGTAGTGGTAAGTTATCAAGATCATGGTGTGCCGGCCATCCGCAGTCACACTTTGTACATAGCTGGCCAGAACCTCACCCAGGTGGGGCCACCCCAAATCGAACATCCCCCCCAGATTACGAAATGGCTGAATGATTCCCTTGGGCGTGTTGGTGGCGATTGGAATATTGATACGCCCATCCATACACTTGAGTACTGCGATAGCTGTAGGGTGTTCCGCAAGATAGCGCGTGCGGGCCAACCAGCTTTCCGGACTGCTGTAGGTAGTTGAGTGCTGATTAGCATGGTTAAACAGCCACTCGATACGATCCTGAATCGGTTTATTGTATAGATCCATAGTCACCTTCCCGCTTTTTTATTAGAAAGTTGCCTCATCACTCACCAGTATGTCAACTATTTGCGCTTTCGGCTGACTTGTTTCTCCGACTGGAGCACAGCCCAGGGAGACACTAGAGATCACTATACCTTACCTATCCTGTATACACTGGCCTGGTCATTGATAATCCTTCACTAGCTCAGCCAAATTAAGCTATTTCCACAAAATCCCCATCGAAACAGACTAGGGCCTGAATCCATGAGATGATAAGCTAATGCAATTGAATAACGAGATTAGATATGAATGAACAAGAGTTGATGAGTCGCATCAAAGGGCTCTATCCAGATGCTGAAATCACAGTTGCCGGGGAGAACTGCAGCTTTGAGGTCAATGTCACATCACCCGCTTTTGCTGATATGAAAAGCCTGCAAAGACAACGCTCAATTCTGACTTTGTTCAACCAGGAGATCGCCAGTGGCGAATTGCATGCATTGACTGTGCGCGCTAAAACTCCTGATGAGAATGCAGCATCTTAAGCATGTTGCTGAAAATTCATCTGATATAGGCATGAAAACCGATACTCAGCAGCGGGCCCTGGAACTTGTACGTGCTTATCATGATCGAACCAAACATCGCTTAGACAAATATGCAGCAGGCCCTGATTTTCTAGACTGGGAGCAACAACCAGACCCATTCAGACGCTTCGAACCAGCCTCATCGATACAACTCCCTCTCGATTTAGACGACCTGCCAGATCCCAGCCTGAATGAACTTAAAGATCATCAACCTCATGTTGCACTGCAAGAGTGGGGGCTGAAAGAGATCTCCAGTCTACTCCGCTTCAGTATGGGATTAGCCGCCTGGAAAGTCTATGGCCCGGATCGCTGGTCACTGCGCTGCAATCCCTCCAGTGGCAACCTGCACCCCACAGAAGTTTATCTCGTGGTGCACGGTCTAAGTGCACTAAAAGATGGTGTCTACCACTATGCCCCCTATCACCATATTTTAGAGTTGAGGGCTGAGATTCCTGCAGATGTAAACGATATCAACACACCCACTATCATGGTCGGATTAAGCAGCATCGCCTGGCGTGAAGCCTGGAAATATGGTGAACGGGCCTACCGCTATGTACAGCTGGATATTGGTCATGCTATCGGTGCACTTGCCTATTCAGCTGCAACCCTTGGATGTTTTCTTGATCGTATTCCCTTGTCACCTATCGAGTTGGCAAAACTATTGGGGCTTAGCAGAACAGAAGATTTCGATGGCGCCGAAGCTGAATATCCGGATCTACTGCTCAGACTTTGCAGCAACCAGAGCGAACAGGTTCCTCAGCAGTCGAACGAAAAACTGATTTCCGCCCTCTCTTCAACTGATTGGCATGGTCGTGCCAATCGGCTCAGTGATCACCCCAAACACCAATGGCCGATCATCGATAAGGTAGAGCAAACTCTGAAAACCTGCCCTCCCTGTCAGCAGGGCGCATTACATGATATGGCATTGCCTGAAGCCACCCCTGCACCTGACCAATCCGCACGCCAGATCATTTTACAACGACGCAGCGCACAAGCTTTCAACGGCAAGGCGATGCTAAAACAATCGGTTTTCTATGAGATGCTCGACAACTGTTTGCCGAGACCTCTTGAACTGCCATGGAAGAGCTGGCCTTTTCAATCCAGGTTACACTTGCTGCTATTTGTCCACCGGGTAGATGGCCTCGCGCCAGGACTCTACCTGTTGCTGAGATCCCATCAATCTCTACAGCAATTCAAAGAGAGTACTGAACAGGAGTTTGATTGGGAAAAGGTTGAAGATACTCCCTCTCACCTGCCCCTCTACCGACTGATCAGCACAGAAGTCAAAAAAGCAGCCCGCGCACTCTCCTGCCACCAGGATATTGCCGCCAGTAGTTTTTTCAGTCTCGGTATGCTGGCGGAATTTGATCTTGCTCTGGATCAGTCTGGCCCCCAAATCTATCCCGAACTTTTCTGGGAGGCCGGCCTGATTGGCCAGGTGCTCTACTTACAGGCCGAAGCTCATGGAGTTCGAGGTACAGGTATCGGCTGTTTTTTTGATGATGCTGTGCACGATCTGCTGGGATTGAAGGATAGTCGCTTTCAAAGCCTCTACCATTTCACCGTTGGCCAAGCAAAAGCTGACAACAGATTACAAACACTACCACCCTATGAACATTTGTTATGATGAATAAAACTGGAACCTCTGTGGCAATCGGAATCTAATCTGAGAAGAGTGCAAGGATCGCGTAAGTTCATTTTATTACTTTGTTGTCAGTGCTGTCCCGCTTACTTCAACCATTTCGGTTGTAACTGATTAATTGATATTGGTTTCTATTGGTGATTGAGAATTGAGATATGAAAAAGCATCAGCAGCTTAGGATCACGGCTAGAAAAAACTTACAAATCATCAGTATCTTAAAGAAACTCCCCTCTCCCCTTGCGGGAGAGGGGGTGAATAAACACCCTGTTTTCCCCAGCAATTAGCAAGAAAAATATGAACGATCAATGTGGTTTTATCTTTCAATCACGTGAAACGCTTCGCGTACACCCTCTCCCCAACCCCTCTCCCGTAAAGGGAGAGGGGCTTTCAGAGTTGTTCTGAGGAGATTGCAAGTAAATGGGATAGCAGTGCTTTGTTGTATAAAAACAGCAACAAATCATTAGCTTTTAAAAGCACATAATATATACAGAGAAAGTAGATTGACCGGGTATCCCGTTAAATTCCGCAAACACCAACTAAATATATAGACATAGGAATATCAAATGTTCATCGTTGCCAACAGAGTGCCGGTTGCCGAAGACTATAGAGAGATGTTTGAAGCCCGTTTTCAGGCCCGTAGCGGTCAAATTGAAAAGCAAGCCGGTTTCGTACGCATGCAGGTATTAAAGCCAAGCGGTCCGGAGACACCCTATGTTGTCCTGACAAGCTGGCAAGATAAGGCCGCCTTCGAAAACTGGGTTGGCAGTGAGGACTTTAAACAGGCTCATGCCAACCCTATGCCAAAAGAGGCATTCGATGGAGAAGGCGCCATTGAAATGCACGAGGTCATCATCCAGGCAGAAACCGCTTAAGGGCGCCTCGATTAATAATGCAGATTTAAAAAAACTATGGTATAGGCTGAGAATAGACTACCTAAAAAACCGGAAATAACTATACTTATCTGGGTATCTAATAAATTAATGGGAGGATCCAACCGAAATGAAGCCCGCAGTAAAAGTCACCATCACCGGCGCTGCCGGTCACATTGGATATGCACTGGCGTTTCGTATCGCCTCAGGTGCCATGTTTGGCCAGGAACAACCGGTCATTCTCCGTCTTCTGGAGATTCCCCAAGCCATCTCGTCACTGAATGGCGTTGGTATGGAACTGGAGGATTGCGCATTTCCCCTACTGCATGACATTGTCCTCACAGATGATCCAAGTATCGCTTTCCGAGGTACCGACTACGCCATACTTATTGGCGCAAAGCCCCGCAGTAAAGGCATGGAACGCAAAGATCTGATAACGGAAAACGCCAAGATCTTTTCCAATCAGGGTAAGGCGATCAATGACCATGCCGCTCCAGGGGTACGGGTTCTGGTGGTCGGCAATCCTGCCAATACAAATGCTCTGATTGCAGCTGCTAATGCGCCGGATCTGAGCCCCACTCAATTTACCGCCATGACCCGCTTGGACCACAACCGTGCATTGGGACAATTGGCCAACAAAAACAATGTCCTGGCTGCTGATATTAAAAGAATGACGATCTGGGGCAATCACTCCATGACCCAGTACCCACACATTGACAACTGTCTTATCAAGGGCCAAGCGGTTTTTGATTTCGTGACTCATGATTGGGCCATTGACCATTTTATTCCCCGGATTCAACGCCGAGGTGCTGAGATCATCGAAGCTCGTGGCCTCTCCTCTGCTGCTTCTGCCGCTGATGCGGTGGTCGATCATGTGCATGATTGGGCAATCGGCACTGAAGCGGGAGATTGGGTCAGCATGGCCGTTCACTCTGACGGCAGTTATGGCATTGATGAGGGGGTTGTATTCTCCTTTCCTGTAACCTGCAAAGATGGCGCCTATGAGATAGTCCAGGATTTGCAATTGGATGAGTTCAGTATCTGCCGATTGAAGGAATCAGAAAAAGAGTTGCGGGAAGAGCGTATGGTAATAGAGGATCTTCTACCCGGTAGCTGAGTGAAATAAAAGATGGAGATGCGCTTTTTCGCATCTTCATCATTAACAATCTTTACTCGATTAATTGCTTTCCGGATAGAACACAATAAAAAGGACTCAATCGAAGTATTGTCATGAGTAAAGTCAGTAAAAGAGAGCCCCGTCCGCACGCTCAGAATTTGAGCAAACCCCTGAGCAGATTAAGCGCTTCTGTCCGACCGGAAGGGAGTCTTGAGGTACTCTCTCAACTTGAGGTCAATGCTTTACGAGACACCAGCGCACGTGGTCTATACGGTCTCTTTCGACGCTGTGCATTGGCAGTGCTCAACTGTGGTAGTGATACCGATAATGCAAGAGAGATTTTCGACAGTTATCGGGATTTCGGCATTCACCTGATGCAGAGCAACCGTGGCATACAGTTACGATTGGAGAATGCCCCAGGCAGTGCATTTGTTGATGGAAAAATGATACGAGGCATTCAGGAGCACCTGTTTGCAGTGTTACGGGATATCATTTACGTCCATAACGAAGTCCACAACAACCCTTCTTACGACCTCAACGAGCCGGTTCATATCACCTCAGCGGTATTTCATATATTGCGCAATGCCAGGGTGTTGTATACCGGCATGGATCCAAATCTAATCGTCTGCTGGGGCGGCCACTCCATAGGCAGAAGGGAGTATGACTACTCAAAAGAGGTAGGCTACCAACTTGGTTTGAGGGGCCTGAATATCTGCACTGGTTGTGGCCCAGGGGCAATGAAGGGCCCCATGAAGGGGGCCGCGTTGGGACATGCAAAACAGCGTATTGGCGACGGTCGCTACCTGGGTATAACCGAACCGGGAATCATCGCCTCAGAACCCCCAAACCCGATTGTTAATGAACTGGTGATCATGCCCGACATCGAAAAGCGGCTCGAAGCCTTCGTGCGTACAGGCCATGGTGTGGTGATCTTTCCAGGGGGCGCAGGTACCATGGAAGAGCTACTCTATCTTCTCGGCATACTGATGCACCCGGACAACCAGGATCACGCCTTCCCATTGATTTTAACCGGACCAGCTGAATGCGCTGACTATTTCACAGAGATCGACCGGTTTATCGGCATCACCCTGGGAGATCAGGCACAACACCACTATCAGGTCATCATTGATAATCCTGCTGCAGTGGCCAAAACTATGGCAACAGCTATGGCCAGTGTGCGAAGTTATCGTTACGAGCTTAATGACGCCTTCTATTTCAATTGGCGCATACATATCGAAGAGGATCTACAACATCCATTCCAGCCCACTCATCAGGCCATGTCTGAATTGGATCTGAATCGACAGCAGCAAGGCCACATCGCTGCAGCCAACTTAAGGCGTGCTTTCTCGGGTATTGTAGCGGGCAATGTCAAAGAGGATGGCATTCGAGCTGTAGAAGAGCATGGCCCCTTTGTTATTCATGGGGAGCAGGAAGTTGTAGAAGCTATGGACAGATTACTGATCTCGTTCGCAGATCAGAACCGAATGAAACTTCAAGGCGACTACGCTCCCTGTTATCATCTGGCTTTATAGTGAAAGTAAGCTTCTGAGCCCAAGCCTATGATGAAACATACTCTATTGCCGTTTTTTTTAATCATCTCGAGCCTGCTTGTGCCCTCCCCCGGTTATGCCGCCCAACAAAACAAAGAGTGGTTCGAGCGCGAAAATGTGTTTGGTGGCCAGGTCTACCTGAGAACCGCTGGCAACCCGGATCGTCCTGCAGTGGTGATGGTTCATGGACTGGGTGATGAGGCCTCCACATGCTGGGAGGATATCCTGCATCGACTCAAGAAGGACTACTTTGTTTTCACTTTCGACCTGCCGGGATTTGGCCGCTCAACCAAAGGCAATGCACTCTACTCTCCCGTCAACTACGCCCGACTGATCCACCAACTGGCCGAGAAGCATGTCGGTAAGCCATTTCATCTGATTGGACACTCCATGGGGGGTGCAATCAGTCTTCAGTTCACCCATAGCTATCCGGCAGATGTCAAAACACTGACCCTGATCGATGCCGCAGGTATCCTGCACCGACTCGCCTACACAAAATACCTCGCCCCGCTGGGCGTCGATAAAGTACTCGATCAATACAATGTACTCAATGAGCGAAAAGTGACCGACCTGGCAGGGGCACTGATGAGCGCATTGGAAAAACGTGCCCCCATCAACATGGATCTGCTGATCAACCTGGAACCCTTCAGATCCAAGGTGCTACGGAGCGACCCCACCTCTATTGCCGGACTGGCCCTGGTTCAGAACGATTTCAGTCGAATACCGGAAACAATTCACCAGCCGACACTGATCATTTGGGGCGATCAAGATAAAATCGCCCCATTAAGGACAGGCTATGTATTGGAATCCCTGCTACCTGATGCCAGACTGGAGCTGCTTCCTAATGGTGGACACATTGCTTTTATAGAACAACCGCAGCGGTTCCACGAACTATTGAGGCCCCATCTCAAGCAGAGCTACAAAGCTAAACAGAAACCAGCTTCCAAGCCAGAGAGTTCCAACTTTCGTCAGACCGTCCAGTGTCAGAATCAATCGGGACATACTATTACAGGACGAATCGGCAGCCTCTTGATTGATGGTTGCCAGAATGTCCTCATAAAAGATGCAGAAATCAACAATCTGGTGATTACGAATTCCACAGTCACCATGCGTAACAGCCGAATCATCTCCATGGCAACGGCACTTAAGCTGCACGACTCAAATCTCAACATCACCGCCGGCCATATCGAAGGCGAGGTGGCAATCGAGGCGAATAACAGTCGCCTCGACATTGCCGGTACTCAGTTGGTGGGCAGCCAGGCGGCAGTCAAGGCGCCTATGGATTCAACGCTGATCTTTTCTCTGGGACGAATAGACAGCCCGCTCTACGATGATATTGTGATTCACGGCATGAAAGTGGTCGCGCCAGGGGCTTATTTGTAATTTCTGTGTGTACAACAATCTACCGGAAAAACTTTCAGGCCATCCGAGTACATTTTTTGCAGTTCACATCCCCCTGGCTCAAGCTCAACTCTGCAGCCTGAGTTATAACAAAACGATAACAATTGAAGTATTCCTCTAGTAAACAGTGTCAATGGTAAATAGTGTTGGATATCAATTAACCGGCAAGCACATCAAGCATCGTTGCCATTCCTATTTACGCGGGGAGAATTCTTGTGAAACATCAATTTATGCAGTTATTGGCCATGGGTCTGCTACTCACAATAACCAGTGCAAATGCAGATAGAGCAGTTTTAGCTGGCGGATGCTTCTGGTGTATGGAGTCAGATTTTGAAAAATTGCCAGGCGTTACTGATGTAATCTCTGGTTTTACTGGTGGCACTTTAAAAAACCCTACCTATAACGGCGATCATTCCGGCCACTATGAAGCGGTGGAAATTACCTACGACCCCACTACAGTCAGTTATGAAGACCTAATTAACCATTACTGGGTTAATATCGACCCCTTTGATGATCGTGGACAGTTCTGCGACAAAGGCCATAGCTATTTGAGTGCCATTTTTGTTGCAAATGAGCACGAGAAAAAAATCGCTGAGGCGTCAAAGAGAGCCGTAGAAGCGCAGTTTCCAGATAAAAAAGTCGCTACAGAAATCTTAAATGCATCAACCTTCTATCCCATAAAAGGAGATGAGAGCTATCACCAGGATTACTATAAAAACAATCCCACACGCTACAAATTCTATCGCTGGAATTGTGGCCGTGTTCAGCGCTTAAAAGAAATTTGGGGAGATAAAGCCGCTCATCTATTTAATTCAGTTCAACCACTTTCCCAATAATGCTACTCCCCGAACTAAATCCACATGTAGAGTGTGGCCCTGCCGCACCATGCCCAACTAAAAACCAAACCACCTGACGAGACGGTGTAGAGACGCTGCTGATAGAGAACCAAAGTATCTGCTTTTTTCGGGAATTCTCACCCTGATGGTGCGGCAGGGCCGCACCCTACGATTCATCATAGCTTATCGTGTGGCATACCCCACCCAAAACAAAACCATCAAGCTCGAACAGT
>NZ_JBSYOO010000040.1:0-41532 GCF_058244675.1 Candidatus Thiodiazotropha sp. AKIB8
TCGCCACCATACTTGGCCGCCTGGACTGTTGTGATGGCCGCCGTCAGCGTGGTCTTGCCGTGGTCTACGTGACCAATCGTGCCCACATTGACATGCGGCTTTGTGCGTTCGAATTTTTCCTTGGACATGAGTTTCTCTCCAGGTTCTCTATTTATTGTATAAAGACAAATTCGCGCGCTTCCGCACGCCGTTCAATATTTGGAGCCCAGAAGCAGATTTGAACTGCCGACCTCACCCTTACCAAGGGTGTGCTCTACCAACTGAGCTATCTGGGCAAATTTTCATCACCTAAAGTCTATATAGGTCACAACACAGCAACTCGACCGTCGGCACAGAACAAACGGCGATACCGCCACGCAGTACGCCGTCGATTGGCCAATCAAACTAAATTGACCTAAGATAATCAATGGAGCGGGTGATGGGAATCGAACCCACGTATTCAGCTTGGAAGGCTGAAGTTCTACCATTGAACTACACCCGCGCAGCCAAGCGACGCGTCGCTCACCATAACCGCTACAAACCAACACAGCAGAGGATAGAAGGTTGCTCCCAGCCTCCGACCCTTTGCCCTGAGGGCATTGCGCCAAGCACTTTATAATCCAAAAGTCGCTTTAAGCGCCACTACTAACGAACCAACTCAGGTTCGCTTCCTCCCTCTGCACTACAGCACGGAAGGATATATCGAGATGCAGGATAATAAAAACCTCATTCTCAATGTTACCTGGTGGAGGGGGGAGGATTCGAACCTCCGAAGGCTGAGCCGTCAGATTTACAGTCTGATCCCTTTGGCCACTCGGGAACCCCTCCTAGCGAGAGCCGGGCATTCTGACGCCAAGCCTTGCCAAAGTCAATAAACATTTCAAACATTTTTTTGTCTACTTCATAGACCTGTTCAGAATTAAGGCTTGCAGCCAGTGTCATTTACATTTCTACTAGAGCCTAGTGTACCTCGTCATAGACTCTGTACCATTCAGCGAGCCTGGAAGGGGTTAGCCGCTAGGCATGCCTTGATCTGACGTATTGGGGCGGCTCTGAATGGTACAGAGTCTATGACGAGGTACACTAGAACAGTAAACCCGACGAATTACAGCGCATTGAAGGCGCATGAAATCAGCGAACCAAATGAATAGAGCCACCATCTTAATCTGCCTGCTTCTTTCTGCCTGTGCCGGCAACCCAAACCTCAATGCGCCCAGCTCATCTGCCCCGGTAGAAACTGAGAAGAGTTCAAAGCTGACAGAACAGACTTCAGATTCGCTGACAAACGACCTCGTCTACCACACTCTGGCCAGTGAAATTGCAGCCCAACGGGGTAAGCAGCCTATGGCTTTCGAGCATGCGCTGCAGGTTGCCAGGGAGTCGAGAGATGCCATGTCTGCAGAACGCGCTACCAGCCTTGCGCTGCAAGCCAATCTTCCAGATGAGGCACTGACCGCAGCCAAGCTGTGGATGGAAATAGATCCGGATGAGCTTAAGGCCTACCAAATTGCTGCCATCATCAATATTCGCGCTGAGCAAATGAACGAGGCCATTACTCAGCTTCAAAAGGTAATAAAAATTGCCAACAAGAATGGCCAATCAGGCTACGTACAGGCGGCAGCCATCGCCGAAAAATCCGGGAATCCCAATAAATCCCTGGCGATAATGCAGCAACTGATTCCTCAGGATACAGATTCCAGCCAGGCGCTTTACGCCCTCGCCCTGGTTGCCAATCACGCCAAACAACGTGAATTAGCTCTTGGATATATTGAGAAATCCCTCCTGATCGACCCTAAATCCACACAAAGCCTGGTGCTTAAAGCCCATACATTGATTGCGTTAAAACAGGATCAAAAGGGGGTCGAATTTCTTAAACAAGCCGTCCAGGATCAGCCTGACAACATCAAACTTGGACATGCATACGCAAGAGTACTTCTGGAGGTTAATCAACCTGAAGCCTCACTGCAGCAGTTTCTGAAGCTCCATCAACTGGCACCGGATAACAGCGATTTCACTTTCTCACTCGGCATGATCTACATGCAGCTCGACCAATATGACGAGGCATCAAACTATCTATCAAAACTGACCAAAAACAGATCTAAACGTAATGAGGCCAATTTTTACCTGGGGGCTATCGCTGAAGAGCAAGAAGCAGTTGAAAGCGCCCTCGATCGCTATAGCCGCGTTGAAGGAAAGCATTTAGCCGATGCCCAGGTACGCATCGCTAAAATTCTCTCCGATCAAGGCAATCTCAAACAGGCCAGAGAGACACTGCAGCGCCTGCGGGTAAACCAGTCACGTGATCAGCTAAAATTCTACATGATAGAGGCAGAGTTACTGCGAGAGGCACGTGACTACGCCTTAGCACATGAGGTTTACACTAAGGCTCTTGGCCGATTTGCAGACAACATAGAGCTGCTTTATGCCCGCGGACTCAATGCTGCCGACCTGAAACGGGTCGACCTGCTGGAGCAGGATCTCCGCAAGATCCTTGCAACTCAACCCAAACATGCTGACGCCTTGAATGCACTGGGTTACACCCTGGCGGATCAAACTGACCGACTCGATGAGGCAAAAGAGTATATTCAGATGGCACTTTCACTGAAACCGGACAATCCTGCGATTTTGGATAGTATCGGCTGGGTTGAGTACCGTCTCGGCAATTATGAAGCCGCTCTGGCTCATCTTGAAAAGGCGGCTGAAATCAGCCCTGATGCTGAAATCGCATCCCATCTGGGAGAAGTGCTATGGGTCATGGGGCAACAGCAACGTGCTCTTGAAATCTGGGATGCGGCAAATGAGAGAGAGCCTGATAATCGTTTTATCAGACCCGCCATGATGCGCCTGGGTGTTGAAAACTAGATTCAGACAACTCTGTGTCAACTCATCCGAAGCACTCCCCGGATTTTTTAAGCTGTCCGGCCCCCGCAAAACTCAATCTGATGCTACGCATTACAGGCAGAAGGGCTGATGGTTACCACAACCTGCAGACAGTATTTCAATTCCTAGACCACTCTGACCAGCTCGATTTTCATCTGCGCAGTGACGCAGAGATTCACCTATCCGATAACCTGCCTGGTGTCACAAAGGAGCAAAACCTCTCTTTTCGGGCTGCTAAAATCTTACAAAACCAGAGTAAAACACCATTTGGAGCAGACATTTACCTGCGGAAGTCCCTGCCTATAGGGGGGGGACTCGGTGGCGGCAGTTCAGATGCAGCAACCACGCTGGTCGCTCTGAATCGACTTTGGGATATAAATTTAAGCAATCAACAGCTAATGGATATCGGACTCTCCCTGGGTGCTGATGTGCCCATCTTCATCCATGGGCATGCAGCCTGGGCAGAAGGAATTGGTGAGAAAATCACAGACATAGAGCTCCCGGAGAGCTGGTTTTTGGTGATACATCCCCCTTGTCACATCTCCACAGCGGAGATATTCGGACAACCTGATTTGACACGCCACTCACCCCGCATCAAAATACGCGCCTTTCTAGATGGCAACAAACAGAATGACTGCCTGCCCGTAGTCATCAGACGCTACCCTCAAGTAGCAAAGGCAATGGATTGGCTTAATCGGCATGCCGATGCACGACTGACGGGTACAGGGGCATGCTTATTTGCAGAATTCGCTGAACGGCGAGAGGCAGATGAGATGCTGGATCGGCTTCCTACCGATCTCACGGGTTTTGTTGCTCAGGGGCTTAACAGCTCCCCATTGCTGGACATGTTCCAGAAAGAAAAGAGTTAATTGGGGCGTCGCCAAGCGGTAAGGCACTGGGTTTTGATCCCAGCATGCGTAGGTTCGAATCCTGCCGCCCCAGCCATTTCTCTGCAAACCATTTTCACGACAGAGGATTAGTACCGTGCCATCCAACGCCATGACGGTCTTCTCGGGCAATGCCAACTCAGCACTCACTGCCGAAATCGTGAGTCATCTCAATCTCCCACTGGGTAAGATGCAAGTGGGACGATTCAGCGATGGCGAAGTCATGGCTGAGATCCATGAGAATGTTCGAGGCCGCGATATTTTCATCGTTCAACCGACATCCGCGCCCACTAATGAAAACCTGATGGAACTACTGGTGATGATCGACGCTATGCGCTGGTCATCTCCCGACCGCATCACCGCGGTCATTCCATATTTTGGTTATGCCCGTCAGGACAGACGTCCACGCTCTGCCAGGGTGCCGATTACTGCCAGACTGGCAGCCAAGATGATCGCTACCGCTGGCGCTGATCGCGTATTGACTGTCGACCTCCATGCAGACCAGATTCAGGGATTTTTCGACATCCCAGTCGACAATGTCTACGCTTCCCCAATCCTGCTGGGAGATGTATGGCGCCAAAAGCACCCAGATATTGTTGTTGTCTCACCCGATGTTGGTGGTGTAGTGCGAGCCCGGGCACTGGCAAAACGTCTGGATGATGCAGATCTTGCAATTATCGACAAACGTCGTCCTCAGCCCAATGAAGCCAAAGTAATGAACATCATCGGTAAGGTCGAGGGCCGCAGCTGCATCCTCATCGATGACCTGGTGGACACAGCCGGCACCCTTTGTCAGGCAGCCAACGCCTTGAAGGATCATGGTGCGGCGAAAGTGGTTGCCTACTGTACCCATCCTGTACTATCTGGCCCTGCAGTTACAAATTTGAGCAACTCTCAGCTAGATGAGTTGGTGGTCACCAATACAATCCCTCTATCGGAAGAGGCAAAGCAGTGTAGTGTTATACGTCAGGTATCGATTGCTGAACTGCTCGCTGAAACCATGCGCCGTGTCTCAAATGAAGAGTCGGTCAGCTCTCTATTCATCGACTGAACAGTACCCGACGCTCAGACCTGCACCAATCAAATCCCCCGATCCTTTAGTCAGTTGCCAGACCGGGCAATTGAGAAGCTATCTATGATCCAATTCCATGACGAAGATATTGATGCGGAGATCAATCGGGCAAAACCAGCTTATAACGGAAGACTGAAAACCGCCACTGTCGCCAAACAGTGGCGGTTTTCTATTTTGGGGCTGGAAATTCTGGCCAATCCTGATAGAATCGCGCGTCCGCTGTCAATGCAGCGGTGGTGCTGCTTGGTCGCGAAGCGGCATCCCTATTGACCTAACAGATACGGAGAAAACCATGTCTGCCAGTTTTGAAATCAACGCCCAGTTACGGAGCGATAATGGGAAAGGTGCGAGCCGCCGCCTGCGTCGCGCCGGCCTGATCCCAGGCATCGTCTATGGTGCACACAAGGATCCAACCCCGATCTCCCTGCAGCACAATGAAATTGTCCATTCGCTCGAGAATGAGGGTTTCTACTCGAACCTGCTCTCTCTGAAAATTGATGGCAAGGAAGAGACTGTTGTATTGAAAGATCTGCAGCGCCATCCAGCAAAGCCTTTCCTGCTACATGTAGACTTTCAGCGAGTACAGGCTGATGAGAAGATTCGCCTGCATGTACCGATACACTTCATCAATGAGGCGACCTGCCCCGGCGTCAAGTCCGGCGGACAAGCCAGCCATGTGATGACTGACATGGAGATCAGCTGTCTGCCTAAGGATCTGCCCGAATTCATCGAGATTGATCTGGGCAACCTGGAACTTGGGGCTGTTCTGCATGCTTCTGAAGTTAAATTCCCTGATGGTGTTGAGTTGATCACCCATGAAGGTAATGAAGATCCTATCATCGTGACCATTCACGCCACCCATAAGGGTGAAGATGAGGAATCTGCTGATTCTGAAGAGGGTGAGGAAGGTACAGAATAGACCTGTATCCCAAGGGGGGGTCACCCCCCCTTATCTCCCCAAAGTACACCTCCCATGCCATCCCAACCCATTAGGCTCATTGTCGGTCTCGGCAATCCTGGCCCAGACTACGACCTGACACGCCACAACGCTGGCTTTTGGTTTGTCGACAAACTTGCAGATCAACATCACCAGCCCTTCCGAATGGAATCGAGACACCATGGTCAGGTCTGTAAATTGAATCTGCATGGTGAAGAGGTAAGATTGTTAAAGCCGACCACTTTCATGAATAGAAGCGGACAGGCACTTTCAAGTCTGGCCAACTACTTTCGGATTGACCCAAATGAGATTCTGGTTGTCCATGATGAGCTTGACCTGGCGCCAGGAGAGGTTCGCCTTAAAACCGGGGGCGGTCACGCTGGACACAATGGCCTGAGGGATATCATGAGTGCCCTGGGTAATCGTAATTTTCACCGCTTACGAATCGGCATTGACCACCCAAATGACCGAGCTGCAGTGGTCAATTATGTACTCGGCCGCCCATCAAAAGCCGATAGAGAGTCCATCGATCAGGGGATCGACAAGGCAATCGACTGCCTGCCAGTGATCCTGCAAGGGGAACTCCAAAAGGCGATGAATCAACTACATAGCAGCCGATAACATACTCAAGCTGCTGTTTAAAAAGAGAAATCACTCTATTCTCTTTAAAACAGAAACCGCTTTGCACTCGGCCACTTGCCTTAAACTGGCTATATATCATGAAATGCTTATAATGGCATTGAATGATTTCCGAGTTTCAGAGTATGTTTTTCAATGGTTAGAGTCTTCACAACATTTTGGCTGCTTATTCTCACCACTTCAGGGACGTTGGCTGGTGATTCCGCAAAGGAAGCGCTTGAATTGTTACAAAAGACAGAAGCGCTTATGCGTTCAGAGGGTACCGTTGCAGAGTACCGCATCGACATCCTGCGTCCAGACTGGCAAAGAACCATGACCTTTCGCAGCCATGACGATATGCGTGATAATCGCTTTCGCATGGAGATACTCTCACCCCGGAAAACCAAGGGAACGGTATTTCTTAAGGTGGACAATGTCCTTTCTATGTATCTACCCAAACTTCGTCGTCAGATCAAAATCTCCCCCGCAATGATGCAAGATCCCTGGATGGGTTCTGATTTCAATAACCAGGATCTGCTGGAAACTGACACGATGATCGACGGGCATACACATCAAATCATCGATCAGCAGGGTGAGGGTGACGACGCCATCATTACGATTGAATCTATCCCGGCCCCTGAGACCACAGTTACCTGGAAAAAACTGATCAGACGCATTCGTGGGGATGGCATTCCTCTGGATATGGCTTACCATTGTAAGAAAAGGGTCAAACGCATGATGGTATTTGACCAGATAGAGGAGATGGGAGGAAGGGTGATACCAACACGATGGACCATGCAACCCCAGGATGGAGAAGGAAAAAGCACAATTATCACCCTACAATCGATACAGTTCGACATACCGCTGGAACCACAGCTCTTTTCACCTATGCAAAAACAATAGGCTGAAGATCACCTGTGGCGGAAAGCTGACCGAGATTATCTCTTAGGGCCTGTTAACAAAGACCAGGCAGTGGATTGCCTACTCGATGTCATCGTTCAACACCAATCTATTAACCATGGCACTGCGAAATCTTGTGGGGCACCCTCGACGTACCCTGCTGACTGCAGGTGCTATTTCTGTCGGCCTTGCTTCATTGATCTTCCTTTGGGGATTCAATGAGGGTCTTCACCGAAACATGCTCGGCAATTTTCAGAAAGCAATCATCGGTACTCTACAAATACACCGTGAAGGCTTTTTTCAACAACCCAACCTCTCACTGGCTATCCCCAATGCTGATAGAGTCTCCAACGCTCTTGAGAGTGCTGGCGTTGAAAACTACAGTCAGCGACTGGAATCATTTGGCCTGGCGGCTTCGGATAGCACCACCCAAGGGGTGATGCTGATCGGCATGGATCCAGTCAATGAAACAAGAGTTACCGAACTTAATAGACGAATCGGCATTGGCCGCTTTCTACAACCGGATGACAGTTACACACTAATACTTGGTGCAACGACAGCAAACAACCTTCAGGTCAATCTCGGAGATGAGGTAATCATAATCGGCTATGACCGATATGGTGCAATGATCGCTGAATCATTCACACTGGTTGGCATCATCACCAGTGGTGAAATGGGCCTTGATAAGGGTATGGCCATCACCAGCCTTGCAACGCTCCAGGAGATGGTAGATATGCAAGCACGTGTAACAACCTTTGTGATCAATATCGATGAGAAACTACTTCCCGAGTTGATTACAAATCTTAATCTTGCGCTATCCGACGAAAATCTAGAGATCATGCCCTGGTATATTATGTTTCCGGTAATGAAGGAGTGGGTTACTCTGCACAATGGTTTTCTCTTCCTCTTCCTTGGGGTTGTACTCTTTATTGTCTTGGCCGGAGAGTTGAATACCTTACTGTTATCCATGTTGGATAGAACCCGGGAATTCGGGATTCTGATGGCCATCGGTACTACCCGTCGACAGATTGCGCTGTTGATGATGACTGAGGCGGGGATCATCGGTATTTTAGGTATTCTGCTTGGGATCCTGCTTGGGTATACCCTAATTTCAATCACAGGAATGGTCGGCATTGATCTCTCAATTCTACTTGGATCGACCTCTCGATTTTATGTCGACCCATTGATCTATCCCCATTTAAAACTTGACCATCTCGGCATCACTGCCAGTGCCATTTTCTTCGCCTCTATCCTCTCCAGCATCTACCCAGCCTGGCGAGCCAGCCTGCTTCAGCCAGTCGAGGCAATTCGAAATGGTTAGCCGAACACGCCTCGGGCCTCTGACCTATTTTGCACTGGCATATCGTAATTTATTACGAAACCGCCGACGTACAACCATCACCTTGTTGACCATGATTTTTGGTATCGCCACATTGACCCTACTGAGTGCGCTCAATGATGGTTGGCTGAGCCAAATGAAGACCAACTTTATTCTTAGCTTTACCGGGCATGTTCAAATCCACGCTAAAGGGTTCGAAGTTTCACAAAATCTACGCGATCAAATTTCAAATCCGGAGGAGATCACCCGATTCATGGAGTCCTATCCGGAAATTTTCGGCTGGACTGAACGCATTCGAACTTCAGGACTTGCTTCAGTCAGCGGCAGCAGCGCCGGCGTGCAAATCATGGCCACTGATCCAGAGCAGGAGACATGGGTCACCTCCATGGATCAAAGTGTCAAATCGGGTCGCTGGCTGCAGCCAGGTATGACAAATGACCTGCTATTAGGCCTGACCATCGCTCAAAATCTAGGTGCTGAATTAGGTGACCGGGTAGTTCTCATGACTCAGCGCCCCAGTGGCGAGATGATCTCTGAGGTCTTCTATTTACGAGGAATATTGGAGACAGGGGCGCCACAAATAGATCGCACCCTGGCATTGATCACCCTTAAGGGTGCGCAGCAATGGTTGCAGATGCAGCAGGCAGTTACCGATATCGTGATAAGAGCAGACGAACACTATCAGACAGATAAACTATATCGTCTATTCGCCCAACAACTATCTGAGGACACCTATGAAATCATGCCCTGGCAGGAGCTTGATCCAATGGTCAGACAGTGGCTCGAATTCAGTGACGCCTATGGATTAGTGATCTTGATTGTTGTCATTGTGCTGGTACTCACTGAGATCCTCAACACCATGCTGATCTCCCTTCATGAACGCCAAAAAGAGTTGGGCGTAATGATCGCGATCGGTACCAAACCCTATCAACTCTTTTTTATGCTATTGCTTGAAGCTGTACTGTTAATCCTGATTGGCGCTATTTTGGGTTATCTTGTCGCAGGTCTTATAGTCTACGCGCTCGCTGATTCCGGCATAGACCTGACAGGTTACTCCAATGCCTTTGAATTTTTCTATATGGATCCGGTTATCCATCCCCAGTTGACCCAAAACTCAGCCATTAAAATTCTTCTGGCCTCCCTTACGGCTACACTACTTGCAGGTATCTACCCGGCATGGAAAGCCACTCGATTGTCACTTAGTCAGGCACTACGTATCCAATAGGTTGCCCATGTCAGAAGAAAACGCTACCACCATTATCCGAACCAGTGACCTGCATAAGTGCTACTGGGTAGGCACAATGCCCTACCCTGCACTTCACGGTATCAATCTGGAGATTAAAGCGGGTGAGTTCGTAGTGCTTGCCGGACGATCAGGATCGGGAAAAAGCACGCTATTGAATATTGTTGGCTCCTTGGAGTCTGCTGATCGTGGCAAGGTTGAAGTTCTGAACCAGGATATTCTTGGCATGACAGGGGATCAGCGCACCCAGTTTCGTCTTGACCATATCGGCTTTGTATTCCAGGCCTATAACCTGATTCGCGTATTGAGTGCTCGTGAAAATGTCGCTTATGTCTGTCAACTCCAGGGTAAAAGCAGACAGGAGAGTATGGAGATCGCCAACCATTGGCTGCATCAGGTAGAGATCGAACATCTGGGATACCGACGTCCCGATCAACTCTCTGGTGGACAGCAACAACGGGTTGCCGTTGCCCGTGCTCTTGCTACAGAGCCAAAAATCATTCTAGCTGATGAACCAACCGCAAACCTGGATTCAATTACCGGCAGACACCTGGTAGAGCTGATGCACTCATTGAATGAACGCCTGGGTACCACCTTTCTGATTTCATCTCATGACCCGGATGTTAAGAGAGCAGCCAGCCGTTTGATCAAATTAAGCGACGGCTGCATTGTCAACGATTGGGATGAATCACCGAACCCACCTGCCTCACTAGCTATAACCTGTCCTTTACGCAATCTGCCATTCACTGAGCGTATGCGACTCTTTTTCAAACATCGCCGCAACCGACAAACAGAGCATAATAAAACTTCCAGACGATCCTGATATCTGCACTTGAGGGTTAGATATCAGCGGTCACCAGCATCGCAATATGGTCAATGCAGTAGACACATTATTTAACAGTGGTTGACTGATGTAGATACCCAGCAAGGTAGCCTGACGGAATCCGGGGTGCTCGGTGCGCTTAATCCCCTGGATTCCACTGCACTCCATCCAGGCTACGACATCTATGAATAGAGGATAGATCTCTTTCTCATCAGCAGGACAATAAAAAAGCCGGCATAAAGCCGGCTTGAAATCATACTGAGACTAAGCCCAGTTAACTTTTCTAGTTTTTATATTCACCAAATACAAATTTTGGTTTCAGCCAGGCTACCAGCATCGGCAATATGGTCAATGCGGTAACTACATCGATTAACAGTGCCTGACTGATGTAGATACCCAGTCCCCAGGTGTTTGCCAGATCAGTATTCAACAATGGGATGAAACAGCCCAAAAGCACAACCACAGAGATGATTACCGCCGAGCCGGTGGTATTCAGGGTGTTGACCAATGACTGCTGCCAGTTACCCGCTGTTGCCTGCATCTCCTCTTTGAGCCGGGACATCATGTAGATGCCGTAATCGATTCCCAACCCCATGGCGATACTCAGTGCCACTTGCAGATGGAATGCGAGATTACCCGACCAGTTCTGGATACTGGTCATGTAACCACCCAGGCCATATTGGGCGAATAAGGTGATGAACAGCAACACCATCAAAATACTGGAGATGATCAAGGAGCGGAAAATCAGAGCGGCAATAACGAATACAGCAGCTGCGGTTAACAGAGGTCCAGAGAGCCAGTTATCCACCGCCACCTCACGGGTAGCCTCTGTAGCACCGAGAAACCCGCCCAAGCCTGGTGTGACATAACCGGGGCCATCAACGGAGAGTTCATTGGTATCACCTGAGAGATCAGAAACAGGCCCTGAACGCAGGCCAAAGTTAACCTTCTGGAATCCTACATCATTTTTATGGTCTTCAATATATTGCTGAATATCCATCGTGACCTGGTGCGTCTCTACAGGATCCATGGTGTTGACAAAGCCCATCACCACACCTTCATTCCAATTCTTCATGACGAAGGAGTCCATATCCCCCTCTTCAGTCATTGTCTCCAATAGACCGTTGTAGAGCTGAACTATGTCATCACCACCCCTGTCATCATCCGGATCGATAGAACGAAGTTTTGCTGAGGTTGGGATATATAGATCTTTAACATCCGGTTGCTCTCCCGGTTCCGCAGTCAACAGCATATTTACCAAACGAATATATTGTGCATAAGATCCGGTAAAACCGATAAATGGATGGGCTCTCATCCACTCTTCGAGGGCCTCTATATCAGCCAGGACATCTGCCTGATTGAAAATGCCCTGAGCACCGCATGGATCTGGATCCCAACATCCCAGTTCAGCCTTGGCTCTCTCACACTGTGCGATCTTCTCTAGTGGATCCTCTATGTCATAGATCTCCTCAGGGAAGTAGGTCTCAACACAGAGTTCAGCCGTTGGCTCCTTGCCACGAATCGGAATAGAGACCGAAATCACACCAGGCATGATATCGTTCAGACGCTCGATATGCTGAATGGTTATCGACTTTTCCTTAAAGGCGGCGCGGGAGTAGTTAATACCCTTCTCCACACCTGGCATCAGATCTTTACTGGTGCCGTTCAGAATATCTGTCTCGTAGACAGACCAACCCATGATCGCCACAACAATGCCAATAGGAATCAATTTTCCTGGGCCGGTTAGCAGCCCGGAGATAAAACCACCAACCTTTGATTCCCATGCATGCTCGTGCCCCGCTTTAGTCTCACTTGAACTACACGGAAAGGTCATCATCAGCAGAGGTATGAGGGTCGTGGTGGTGAACAAAAGAGTCAGCATACCGAACATGCCGAAATAGGCGTATGCCTTGTAAAACGAGATATCCACCGTGGCAAGGGTCGCAAAACCGACCATATCGGTAACGATAGACAAGCTTGCAGGCACGATTGTATGGGATATGGAAACCCTTGCAGCGGATTCACAACTGCCTGATGCAGCCTGCTCCTGCATAAACCGCCGGGTTACCTGAACGGAGTGACCAATACCAATGGCCAGAAGCAACATTGGGGTCAATACCATCATGGTAGTAAGTTTAAATGCAGAAAAACCCATCAGCCCGAGTGTCAGTATAATGGTTGCACTGACACCAATAATCGGAAACAGGGATCCTCTCCAGTTACGGAATTCAAACCAAAGCGCGGCAATAACAATCGCAAAGGAGATGACAAACAGCCACCATTTATTCACCAGATCGGCCAACATCCAGGCCAGGAAGTAGGGCTCACCTGCGACCAAGACTTCGAATCTCTCATCCTCACTATACTCATCCATCATGGCGCGAATTTCACGCACCCAGGGGAGATAGATCTCCTTAACATCATCGGTATAGTCGCCAATGATGTAGAGGGACTTGGCAGTACAGTTTTTGGAATCCTTATCCTTGAATTCACACTTATTCCCTTCAGCATCCTCGAAACCGATCAACATCGGCCCTATTACAGGATTGTTTTCCACACCATCTTTCAGAAAAACAAGCTGCTGCTCCGCTTTTTCCGCTTCACTGCTGATGCCCTCGGTCGGTATCAGGCGTTTGAATACCAGACCATTCTCATCAGCACCCATGTATTTGATCTTTTTCGCAGCTATATCGATAAAGTTGGACTCACGGGCAGTGGGTAGATTCACCAAACGATTGTGTATCTCTTGAACCTTATTAACAAACCAGCCTTTGTAAACATCACCTTCGTTGATCCGCAAGGTGAAAACCATCAGGTTTCCCATGCCGAAGTTGTGCTCTGCATAGAGATTGGTTGCCACGTAGCGATTACTGGGAGGTAATAGCGTGTCTGGATCGTTGCGCATATCCAGATTTTTTATCTGCAGGGCAGCCACAATAGTGACAACCAGAAGGATCAGCATCAGAGGCCAACGGAATTTTATGACAAAATCCGCGTAGCGCTCAGCCATAGAGTTATTAGTTTGATTATTAGATGCAGAGCCGCTCATGGCCCATACTCCTCGATATCTCTGCGATTTGGCAGGCGCCCGCACAGACAAGTGCGAACGCCTGCTTCCGAAGGGTTAACTCAAGTAACTCCGTTAGAAATTACTCAAAGATCCATTTCAGACCCACTTGGAAGTTAGAGGAGTCTCTGAACTGGCCAAAGGTAGTGTTTTCATCACCCCAATAGTTGTTCCACTCCACTGAAGCAAGCAAGGTATCGGTGAAGGTATACTCCACATCGAAGCGATTCCACTTGCCGCCCCCTTCTTCGTAGATAAAGATATTGTTCCAACGATGCTCCTGAGACTCGCCGAAAGGTTTGGAGAAAAAGATTGAATAGAACTCTTTATCTTCGTAACCCTTTTTCAAGCCATTCGCCAGATTCATTGTTGCAAAATCGGCGGTATAGCGGCTGCAATCCATGGTTACACCAGTTTGAGTCCGGCAGGTATCCGATTCTTCAATAAAGTCGAGATTGCGGAACTGAATAAATTGACCGCTCACCAGCAGATTGGTGGCTACTGTAATATCTGCACCAATGACATACTTAAAGTAGTCAGCATCTTCCATTTTCAGCGCATTGGTCAGATCACCGATACTCAGCAGAAACTTATCGATGACAGGCTGCTTCTCACCTTCATCGTAAAGAAACTCGCCTCTGAGCACTAATGGCACATCACCCACTTCCAGCGCATAATCGAATGAAGAGCCGATACTGTTGACTCGATGCAAGGTTTCAGTGAAACGCAATGTCGGCGCACCGGTTCCCATGGCAATCGGATCATTGAATGGGTTGCCATCAGCCAGGGCTGGCAATACAGCACTTGGATCCAATGCACCGGCATAGTTACCTGCACTGTCGTGAGCCAAAATGGTAGTCGCATTACCAGCTTCCCAATTCGCTCTGGCCTCATCTCTTGACAAACTGTTGGCTACATCAGGAACGAAGGTGTCATTCTGCTGTGGACCAGGTGTGCCATTGGTATCAAAAAACAGTGTTGGCGCACGCTGTACGATCAACTCATCCCCTGCCGCATTATGCCAACTCAGGTCGATATCAGGATTGCCACCATAGTGGTAGAAATAGTTAACAGACCAGTTCAAACCACCATCGGTAGAGTTTCTAAAACGAAATCCACCATTCACATCACTGTCATCGGGATAGTCTCTGACCCACTCAGTTTCGAATCCAGTCAAACCACCAGCTGCAGTGAAACTGGTAAAAGTATTGAATGTGGCAAAGGTCGCATTTGACATATATTCAAATGCTGAGGTGGCCGCTTGCGGCTGCCAGGTCACTTCAGTTGGATCTAACGGTGTCAGGCCGGTAATGGGCATCAGGTTGGTTTCGCCATAGTTACCGTTGGGATCATTAACACCTGGCGGGAAACCTGGTTGTCCAGTAAATCCGAACTGAGTAAATGCATTCAGTAACAGCCAACCTGGAGCGGCTAAAGGATCGGTAGGAACCGTCGGATTTAGAAGGCCGGGAGTAGTCTGAGCATCCCAGAAATTACCTGCAAAGCCGTCTACGGTTAAACCGGCAAACAGGTTAAGACCCACCGGTAATGCACTACCGCCAGTGAAACCGCCACCCATTGCTGCACCGTTGAATGTCGCAGCCACATTACTCAATGCAGGAGCTATGTTGTAGAAGCCATTTACCTTGCCACTGATCGTCTCCACACCTTTCATGAGGAATGGATGTCCAGCATCGCCATCGGAATTGAGGCCTGGAATCTTGTTCTCTTCAACCTGGGATACAATCAGCTGAATATTGCTGCTGTCACCAATATTGCGCTCTGCATTGATCATCCAGATCGGTATGCGGGAGTCTTCCATGGCATTCTGGTTAAGTTCACGAAAATCAGATGGATTGATGATATCCAGTAGCTTGATACCATCAGCAGTTCCCCATACCACCTGTTGTTTACCAAGTCGTAAATCCCAATCGAACACAGAGGTGTCCATGTAGAGCTCACGAAGGTAGTCGTGTTGCGTATAGAGTCGATGCCCTTTGTAGTCGTCGTTCGCGCCTTCAGTGTCATAGATAAAATTCAGATCAGCATGCCAGGTAATTGAGTCACCGACATAACCGTTCATGAAGACTCGTGCTGAGTTTTCAAACTTCAGCAGATCCCCTTTATCGTGCCCCTCTTGATCCAGCATGGTATCGGCTTCGCCCGTGAGCTGACCATCTCTGGTAAAGACTGATGTCTCATTTTTCAAATAGCCGCTAATCTCTACTTCAGCGACGGCCGCACTGGGTACGACCAAGGCAAGCAGGATAGACTGATACAACTTACAGCGTTTGAACATGAATGCTTCCTCCCGGATTCACTGCTGCACAGTACCTCTTCCTTTGGCCTGTCGCGCGCAATGATGGTGTTGGCTGACTTATGCTGGTCAGCCGTATAACGTGGAAACACCCGAATAGTCGGGTGTTTCGATTTTTTTAATTAGCGTTTTATTTTTCTCAGGGTCTTTTCAGACCAATAGTCTGCCTGCCAAGGTTGATCGTATTGAACGATCTCTCTGGGAATAACAGCCCAGGTCTCATGGCCTGACTCAAAGGTCTTACCGTACCAATAGCCCCAGTATTGAGCACGAGGATCGTCCAATCCCAGGGATTGCCAATCCCTATCGATCACTTTTACCTTTTTATCCCCTTTAAAATACTCGGTGCGGTAGTCAGCGTAGGTCTTTGTATCGACATAGCTGATGCGATGATCGTACCACCAGCTCTCACGCTTGGTTTGACTCTTCAGTTTATAAACCTCTTTGCCTTTGTGGTCACATGCCGCTTCTGGCGGACTA
The DNA here is from genome assembly GCF_058244675.1 of Candidatus Thiodiazotropha sp. AKIB8. Classification (NCBI taxonomy): domain Bacteria; kingdom Pseudomonadati; phylum Pseudomonadota; class Gammaproteobacteria; order Chromatiales; family Sedimenticolaceae; genus Candidatus Thiodiazotropha; species Candidatus Thiodiazotropha sp. AKIB8. Next base: position 16,543 of record NZ_JBSYOO010000040.1, read on the forward strand.
GGCAGATATTTGTTTTTAGACTCAGCTTTATCGATCGCACCCAGACAATCACTAAAGGTATCGGTACCCAACAATTCATGTGTTTCATCTTTAGGCTTGCGCAGTGTCACATCACCGAAAGTAAAATCGGTACCACCCCAGGCATCATCGTGTGCAGGTTCAGCGAAACGACGGATCTTTCTCAGTGCCGGCAACCAGATTGAGTAGGATTGGCTCTTATTGTCATCAACGTAGTCGGTAATCAACATACCGGTACCCTTCAACTTACCGGAACGGAATATGGCTATATCCTGCCCGTTAATAGCACTGTCGGCATAATCGTTGTTGAGGTAACGCTCTACAGTAATGGTGGTGGGCTTACTGCCAGCGGACTTGTTGAGGATCACTGTAATTTTACCCGGAATTGCCCGATTGCTTCTTTTCGGATCTTTGTTGTTATTGGTGATACCGAAGTTCTTCAAGGAATAGAAATGGTTGACGAAGTAGACCTGATTTGCGATCTCATCTGCACTAGGCGAACCTGACGGAATGGGTAGATCTTTTGCGACACCGGCCAGTAGAGAACCTGAGAAAAATAACCCGGCAGTGGCCGCTGCGTAGACAAACTTACGCATCTGCATATTGAATCCTCCTACAAATGGGCGGCCTTTTTGAAGCCCAACCGCCCTATTTATTAAATTTTAAGTGTTTCTTATGAGCGAGCTTTATTGAGACTTTATATTAATAACAGAGATCGCATTACTTTAGCAATGCGGGTAATCCACAACCCCCTCTGCAGATAGCCATATAATCGTTTTTTTTGCTGCAGCCTCGACATTTATCTACTGTTCGATGACTCGCAAGCTATCCGCTAGCTCTGCTAGCTAAAGAAGCATAGTCTATTTCAGACACCTTTTCCCTTTGCCTCAAATAAGCATTTTTTATTGCTAACAGCATGACTCCTGATTCTTAAGATTAACTTAAGGGCACAGATACCAATTTCGGCTGACTTCCATTGTAGCCTGTGATCAGCATACTGCATCAATCTACGTCCAATTTACACCCTGCAATACTCTATTTATCTACTCTTTAAGCCAGGATCGCAGCAAATTAATGCAAATGCAGGGGTAATCTTGTAAGTATAGCCCTAAGCTATAGAACAATCCGAATTCCTAAATTCAGTCACCACTACTCGAAAAAACGAATTAAACTTGAATTTAACCCTTTGATATAACAAAATTTCCAATCCACTAGACTGCGCACCCTTTTATATGTCGATACTTGCCCTTGGACTCAACCATAAAACCGCCCCTGTGGATATCAGGGAGAAGGTTACCTTTGGGCCTGATATCATTGCTGGCGCTTTGCGTAGTCTGCAGGAAAATCCGGCGGTAAATGAGACGGTCATTCTCTCCACCTGCAATCGCACCGAAATCTACTGCATCCTCAATGAGGAAGACCATGAGCCTCTCGCCGACTGGATAAGCCGCTTTCATGGCCTCTCCAACAGTCGGGTGCAGCCCTATCTCTACAACCATTTTGGCCTGGATGCGGTAAAACACCTGCTGAGGGTCTCCTGTGGCTTGGATTCTCTTGTTCTCGGAGAGCCACAGATACTCGGCCAGGTCAAAGCAGCCTATCAGACCGCAACAGATGCTGGCACCACTGGCAAACTGCTCTACAAGCTGTTTCAGCACGCTTTCTCTGCAGCAAAACAGATCCGTACAGACACGGCAATCGGAAATAGCCCTGTATCTGTTGCTTTTGCCGCTGTCAGCCTGGCTAAACAGATCTTCAGTGACCTCTCGGAACAGACGGCACTCCTTATCGGTGCCGGCGAGACCGTAGAACTGGCAGCTCGACATCTGAACCAGAACGGTATCGGCCGTATCATCGTCGCAAATCGCACAGTAGAGAAGGCACACACGCTGGCCTCTCAGTTTGATGGCTATGCCATCGCATTGACAGAGCTCAGCAATCATCTGTCTGAGGCGGACATCGTCATATCATCCACAGCCAGCCCGCTGCCGGTGCTTGGGAAAGGCACCGTTGAGAGCGCTCTGAAGGAGCGAAAACATCGCCCCATATTCATGGTCGACATTGCCGTTCCCCGTGATATTGAGCCAGAAGTCTCTGATTTAAGTGATATCTATCTCTACACCGTGGACGATCTGGATGAGGTTATCCAGGAAAACATGCGCTCTCGGGAAGAGGCTGCAGAACAGGCAGAAGAGATCATCGAACAGTATGTGGATGACTATATGGGCTGGCTGCGCTCACTGGATGCGGTAGAGCTGATCCAGGACTATCGCTGTTATGCTGAGCAGGTTCGCGACGAGGTCATGCAGAAAGCCCTGCAGCAGCTTGCCAAGGGTAAAACACCTGAAGAGGCATTGCGTTTCATAGCCCATACACTGACCAACAAACTGCTACACACCCCCAGTACACAAATGCGACAAGCCGGATTCAACGGCCAAATCGAACTACTGGATGCCGCCAACACACTATTCCAAATCAAGAAAACAGACGACAAACCATGAAGCCATCACTCCGCGGCAAGCTGGATCAGATCGCAGAACGTTTTGAAGAGATCACAGCGCTGATGGCTGATCCAGAGATCCAGAGCAATCAGAACCAATTCCGGGATCTTGGGCGGGAGTACGCCCAGCTGGAACCTGTGGTCGTGACTTTCCGTGAGTATGTTGCAGCCGAAGAGGATGTGGAAGCTGCCAGGGAGATGCTCTCTGATCCAGAAATGGCCTCCTTGGCGAAAGAGGAGATCGCTAGCGCTGAGAGCGCCAGGGAACGCCTTGAACCAGAATTACAACTGCTGCTGATTCCTGCCGACCCCAATGATCAACGCAATGTCTTTCTTGAAGTACGCGCCGGCACAGGGGGTGCCGAAGCCGCCCTGTTTGCCAGCGACCTGCACCGCATGTACCTGCGCTATGCAGAGTCGCAGAATTGGCAAACAGAGACCATCAGCGAGAGCCTAGGGGAACATGGCGGCTTCAAAGAGATCGTCTGCCGTATCAGCGGCAGTGCAGTCTATTCCCGTTTGAAGTTTGAATCTGGCACCCACCGGGTGCAACGGGTACCCGAAACCGAATCACAAGGGCGCGTCCATACATCAGCTTGCACCGTTGCCATTCTTCCCGAAGTCGAAGAGGTGGATGATGTAGAGATCAACACCAATGACCTGCGAGTCGATACCTATCGCGCCTCTGGTGCAGGAGGACAGCATGTCAATAAAACAGACTCTGCAGTCCGCTTAACCCATCTGCCGACAGGCATTGTTGTGGAGTGTCAGGACGAACGCTCTCAACACAAAAACAAGGCTCGTGCCATGTCCCTGTTACAGGCCAAACTACTCTCTCAGGCCCAGCAAAAGATCGCCACTGAGCAGGCAAGCTCACGTAAACTTCAGGTAGGTAGTGGTGACCGTTCTGAGCGCATCCGTACCTACAATTTTCCACAGAATCGTCTCACCGACCACCGTATCAATCTCACGCTCTATAAGCTTGACGAGGTGATCTCCGGGGCACTGGATCAGGTAGTAGAACCCCTGCTGAGAGAGCACCAACTCGAAGAACTTGCGGCAATGGGTGATTCCTGACGCCGTCGGAGTTCAACCCATGACCACCCTGAGAGAGGCTCTGCTGAGTGCCCAGAAATCCCTCAAAAACGGACCCGACAGTCAACCTGAACTGGAGGCTTCGCTGCTACTCTGTCATCTTCTGGGCAAGCCTAAAAGCTACCTCTATGCCTGGCCCGAAGCCAGTTTATCCCCATCCCAGGAGCAAAGTTACCAACAGCTTGTAGAGCAGAGACTCAGCGGTAGACCCATTGCCTACATCCTCGAACAGCGAGAATTCTGGTCTCTCTCACTGCGGGTCACTCCGAACACCCTGATACCAAGAGCCGAAACCGAACTGGCAGTTGAGCGCTCACTTTTTCATCTACAACACATTGATAAACCAACCCTGGCAGATTTAGGTACCGGTAGTGGCGCAATCGCTCTGGCCCTAAGTAGTGAGCGCCCAGAAGGTAGTATTGACGCAACAGACGCCTCTCCTGAGGCACTGGCAGTAGCAGAAGAGAATGCACATTGTCTGGGCTTTAAGAATATCGACTTTCATCTTGGAGATTGGTGTAAGGCGCTACCCATTGGAACCAAATATGACATATTGGTGAGTAATCCACCCTATATTGAGTCCGGTGATCCTCACCTCACCCAGGGCGACCTGCCGCAAGAACCAATCAGTGCACTCGCCTCTGGTGAGGATGGATTGAATGATATCCGTTTGATCATTGCTCAGGCACCCGCATATCTTAAAAAGAACGGATGGCTGATTTTGGAGCACGGCTACTGTCAGGCTGTGCAGGTCACCACCCTGTTACAGTCAGCAGGCATGGTCGAGATAACGACACACACTGATCTGGCAGGGAATCCGCGTGTTACAGAAGCCCGCCAGCCATAGGATAGTAAAGCGCACCTCTATTAAGCTGCTTACATAATGATCAGCTTGTCGGCAACCCCTCTCATCCAGTAGGGGCCTATCAAATCGCTTGATTATTTCCCTACTTTCGCTAGGATTGGAAGCTATGGGTGACCCCATACACGACTTAGTGAAACACCGGGACATTCACTTTTTCGAACTCCACCCGGATCCCAACCAGGCCAGTACGGCTGCTGCCTTACTCGCTGATGTGTCAGGTATTATTCAATCAAATCCAATTTCTCCCATCCTCTTACAGGTAGAATACGAGCTATTGGAGGTCTCTTTGGAACAGATTGAAACCGGTCTGACTGCAATGGGACTGCATATTGATAACCGTCTCCTCTACCGCCTGAAACGGGCACTCTATTACTATACTGAAGAGACTGAGCGCGCCAATCTTGGATGCAATAGAACAGACTCTAAATGCACACGTTTAATCTTTGCTGACCGATACCAGCGCATGAATCACCAGTTACGAGACCAACGCCCAGAGCATTGGCGAAAGTACCTCTAACGACTAAAATTGTCGCTTATATCAGACTTTTTCACCTGCCCAGACCCACTCTATGAATGACAATCAACTGCTCCGCTACAGCCGACAGATCATGCTGCCATCCATCGGCATCGAAGGGCAGGAGCGACTGCTCGAGTCCCGGGCGCTTATTGTCGGACTAGGTGGCTTAGGCTCTCCCGCTGCGATGTATCTTGCTGCTGCCGGGGTTGGAAGCTTGGATCTTGTCGATTTTGACCGGGTGGATTTAACCAATCTACAACGCCAAATCATTCACACAACAGATCGCATAGAGCAACTGAAAGTCGAATCTGCCCGTGAAGCCCTTCATGCCATAAATCCTGAGATAGAGATAGAGATCTTTGCCGAAAAGCTGGATGAGAGTGAGTTAAACAGACTGGTTGAACGAGCCGATATCGTGCTCGACGGCACCGACAATTTCACCACCCGCTTTGCCATCAACAAGGCCTGCCATCACCACCAAACCCCACTGGTTTCAGCTGCGGCGATTCGTATGGAGGGTCAGGTGAGTGTCTTTAGCGGCCAACCGGGTTCACCTTGTTACCATTGTCTCTACGCAGACGAAGGTGAGATGGACGAGACCTGCTCAGCAAACGGCGTGCTTGCCCCCTTGGTCGGCATAGTCGGCAGTATCCAGGCAACAGAAGCGATTAAAGTTCTAACTGGTGCCGGCAAAAGTCTTGAAGGAAAACTGTTGCTTTTAGATGCCCTGCATATGGAGTGGCGCAGCTTAAAACTAAAGCAGGATCCAGCCTGCCCTGTTTGCAGTAATCAGGGTTAAGGCTCGTTGGTGGCACAAACCAGGATCACATTGCCCGCTAAAACCATGATCTGCCCACTGGCGATCAGTTTGGTCTGCCTGGGGCTGGCTCTCTTTTCTGCAACACTCTCTGAACTACTTCAATACCATCGTGGTGAGATCAATAACGGTGAATGGTGGCGTCTACTGACTGCTCATCTTGTCCACCTGGGCTGGGGCCACCTGTTGATGAACCTGATCGGAATGTGGTTCATCTGGTATCTCTTTTTGACCAACTCCCGCATCTGCTGGTGCAGCTATATCTTTATTCCACTGATCATAGGCACCTCAGCGGGACTTTGGTTTTTCACCCCAGAACTGATCTGGTACAGAGGGCTCTCAGGTGCACTCCATGGACTATTGATTTGGGCCTTACTCCGTCATTTCAGTTCAGAACCCCGACTCTCTGCTGCCCTGCTGCTTGGTCTGGTTATTAAAATCGGCTGGGAACAGTGGCATGGCCCTATGCCGGGGAGTGAATCCCTGGCAAACGGACGGGTGGTAGTGGAGTCTCATCTGTATGGTGCACTGAGTGGTGTGCTAGTCTGGATCGTGGAAACAGTACTTAAAACAATTAACAATGGGAAAACCAGTGATTAAGCGCGCCACTATTTTAGCTGTACTTTTTTCACTCATAGCCTGCCAAAGCCCAAATGATTTGGATATGACTCAGCTGAGCCCCGAAGAACGAAAAAGTGTTGCATCACTCGCCTGGCTGAAACAGGCCAATGTTGAGCAAGATGTAGAAAGCGCATTAGCCAAAAACGATCACCGGCTGCTGGTTATGGCGGGACGATCTCCAAGTTTACCGGGAGTGCCACCAGAACTGGCTTCCAAAGCCAAAACCGTTTGTGACGTCCGCTATCTTGAGGGATCTACAGATGTTGTCCAGGGTGACATCCATCTTAAACTTATACAGGCGGCTTATGACTATGCGGCAGCTTATAACCAGGAATTAATCAAGCACTGCCTGGAAAAAATAGAATCAAAATAACCTACTCTTTTTATAGGCACACACTTATTGTCGAGCAAATACCTGAGTCCAATAGTTGTAGTAGTGGGCTTGATCCGTAGCGATTACAGCAAATCCAAACTCCCTGAATTTCGGATCCATTATATTTTCGCAATGAGTGGGGCTCGACAGCAGGTTTTCCATAACCTGTTTATTGTCGGGATAACCTGCAGCGATGTTCTCTCCAACCGCTCTCCAGTCATAACCTGAACGGCTCACGCGAACCCCGACACTGGAACCATCAGAGCCTTCATGGTCGAAATAGTCGTAGTCAATCATATCCTGGGAATGGACAAAGGCTGCAAGTTTGAGCCTACAGTTCCAGCTCAATGATGGTGCTGCTTTAAAGATTTCATCACCACATTCACGCGCCCTTGCTCTCGCATTATTCACCAGGCGCAACATTTCTCGCTGCTCATCATCTGGACGGCAGTTCACATTGGACTCTGCTCTTTTTGCAGGATCGCTTTGTCTATCATTTTTATAAGCGGGCTCTTCCCGTTCTATATATGATCGGGCAACAGTGCCAATTATTAGTTTTTGATCCTGCAACAACTTATCAACACGCTGATCATTCTGCTCTGAGGGAGATTGCTGTTCAGGTAAAGCAACCCTCTCTAAATCACTCTCGTTACCAAGAGGTAATGATCCTGATAGGAATATAAAGATCGTTAGCAAAGAGAAAAATAAAATAATACTTTTCATATCATCCAGCTCTATTTAAACAGCGCTTTAAAGTGGCTAGGGTAATCCCTAGTTACATCAGAGTAGTAGATCAACTAAATTGAACATCATTAAGCGTTAACGGATAGACAGTTTAAGATAACCATGAAATTACAACCAACCATATTCCACCACTACCATGGTCAACATGGTCGGCTATTGGGACGACAAACTAGAGTCCTCCGAAGTGAAAAAGTTTCCCGTCAACTTAGCAGCAAGCTAAAAAATATTTCTGACGAGTATGGAACAGATGAGTTGGTACTCGGATTAAATAACTCTCTTTCACAACATGCATACAACAGTTTTAACCAACAACTTTGTAGCTCTGACCTTCCAAACTTTCTGCAGGACGAATTAAGAACATCGTTTAGTAATCAATGCGACACCCTTGGCCCCACTGACAACATTCAGTGCCAGTCCGAGTGTGACAACCTCTGTAATGAGTTTTTACCGAAGGATATTATGCAGCACAGCACTGCAACTCCTGACTTAGAAGCTGGCGAAGCTAAAACAGAGAATGACCTCGTATCCAACCATAAAAACCATCCCATAAAATCTGATTGGTCATGGCATCGCACACTCAGCTTTATCTATAGGCATATGATTCTCAACAGTATGAATGCCGATAACATTCAACAAACAGAGAAAAAGACAATCAGCTGGCTATGCGTTTTATCCGGTTCTATCGTTGCTCTGCAAGTTAGATTTCTACAAGCGGCGATGGAGAACCTGAAAACCATGCAGGACAATGTTTCGCTTCCCTATAAGAGCCAGGAGTCACTGGATGCAATGAGCGATGATGATAGAAACATTTACATCTCTGAGCGCAATGGCAAACGCCAACGCTTTATATCGGCGCAATCATGTTTCCAAGCCAATCTTCATCTGTTTGGATTGACTACGCAAATGTTGACGAATCTGTTCAGTTTGTTTAGCCGTCCTTGTAGATTACGTAATTCCTGATCCTACTGAACTGAAAGTTTTACCTGATTACTCCCCTTACTCAGCAAAAGAGTATCAACCTGTATAACCGTAATATACGGCAAGTGCAGTTGGTGGGGCATGGCCCCACCCTACACTTTATAACGACAGGTAGGGTGGGGCCATGCCCCACCAAATCGCGCTGGAAATTCACAAAAACCCCCTGCAACCTTCCGTAGATCCTTATCGGCACCTCTATTAATTCAGATGGTTTTCACTGAGGATAGGCGGGAAACCCACCGTGGGTCAGAGCACAAACGAAATACCAGAACCACTCCCATTAGCAGATTCAGCAACCAAACAAGGCCACCACCACCAGGACTATCGAATTTTGTCGCGCTATCCGCATCGGTAAAAACAGTTCCATGTTCCAGGTTATCACCGTCAAGTGATTTACAATCATCTGCTATGTTGAGTGTGCCACCATCAACATTAAACGCTCTATCTGTAAGGTCGAAAAAGAGACCATCTGCACAGGCCAGCATCATACGACCTCTGGTCAGCGTTATATCGGGAAGCTCAAACAGTGCAGAACCACTATTGGCAAAACTTCCCAGGCTTAGCTGCTCCATTCCCTCATCCCGGTATTCACAATAGCTTGTTGGGGGGTCAGTTTCATTCAGACTGAGCAGGCTGATCTCGACTTCCGGACAGTTCAGCTCTGTACCTGCAGTTGACCAGTTGAGGGATTGTGTGGAACCACTGCTGAAGCTACCACCACCATTGATCGAACCACCGCTTATCTCAAAGCTTCCTGAGTCACTGTTCACTGTAATTTCTAGATCATCGCTTGCGACACCTGATTCACCATCCCGCACTGTCAGTCTTAAATTTAGTTGGCGGTTGCTATCAGGGAGGGTTTCACCAATCTCATAGTTATCGGAAATGACAGTGCTTAGGCGAGGAAAATAGCGCTCTGGGGTTGTTTTTGGCAGATAGCTTCGAAACAGCGGATTGCTCTCCCCCGGCAGGTCTGTACCAATTGTCGTTGCATCAGTAGCCCCTGTATCACCGCCCACATCCATCTCATCCCATTGGTAGGAGAGCGAATCCCCATCGAGATCACTGGCCTGACCAGTGACACGAAAAGGGGTGCCGGACGGTATGGTATAGACAACATCATCCCCTGAAGCACCCGCATCGACAGTAGGTGCGTTGTTGCCACTATTGACCAGGGTGCCACAGAGCCTCCCCTCACCCGCGTCGATGAAAGAACGCATCTCCTGAATACTGATGGCATGGAAGGTTGCATCGGAGTTGAGTTGCAGATTTTCATCGCCGCATATACCGGCATAACTCATGATTGTCGAACCACTACCCGGCTCAACAGCACTGATTCCCACTCGGTTTATACCGGCACAGTTGGCTGAAGTACCATTGAAGGAGTGATTGGCATTGAGCTGGTGTCCCAACTCATGGGCGACAAAATCGATATAGAAAACGTCGCTGTCAGGTTTTGATGTGCCGGTATAAGCCTGAGCTTTGAAACTCTGACAGGCTGAACCCACACTCGCCAGACCACCACCCAGAACGCCAAACAGGTGACCGATATCATAGTTGTCAGCCCCAAGGGTAAAATCAAGATTCTCTTGATTTTCATTCAGCATGGTTGGGATTGCATTGGGTGAGTGGGAGTAAGGATCGGATCCCGCATTGGTGTAGATTATCCGGTCATTGTTACCCACCAGTTGAAACTGTATCGCCAGATCCCTTCCGTAAATCTGATTGACCCGGTTGATGGCCGTTACAATTTGAGCCAGGGTTTCGCTCTTATTGCCACCAAAATAGGCGGTATACTCGCCGGTCGCCGCTACTGCCAAACGGTAGATTCGTCGTTGATCACTGCTGTGTGTCTGTTGTGCAGCTGTGACATCAGTTTGTGTGGTTGGAACAGTCTCGGCCTGCTGATGTGTCTGGCACATATTGGGGCTCTTTGTCTGTCCGATTGAGTTGGCGTAATCCCCTTTGTAGAAACTACGATAGTTCCCAGCCTCATCCGGATCGATATAGATTGTTCCCGAAGGGGTCGAGAGCATGGCGTGGAAACCCCTTGGCGTCAGGTCAATCCTTCCTGTGATGGCCGGCTCGTCTATAGCTTTGACCCGGTAGGTGGCTATTTCGGGATAGCGTTGCGCCAGTGCAGGCGCCATAACAGGTGAGGACTCAACCCAAAAACGCTGCATCTGACCATGAGGCATCGGCAGAGCCAGTTCCACGCCAACTTCAGGATCAGCAGTGAATTCAGCTGGGGCCTGTAACAACAGGCTTTGCATTTTATTCAGGTCTGCTTGAAGGGCACGGTAATAGACGGGGGCGCCAGTTACACCTTTGGCAGCAAAGGTCTGGCTGTCGAGATCATGCCAGATACGTTCATCTGCTTGGAGAGGAAGTGCCAGAAACAGCCAGATCCATCCGCTCAACTTTTTCCAGTTGCAATTCCCCATTATGCCCTCTTAATTAGTCCGGCGATGAGATAGTCCGCTTTTAGCCACTGGGAGCAGATAAGCGATTTCCTTCAATGAATTCGCTTCCTTTACTACCCTCACCCCTTCAGCTTACCGAGCAGGATCTGATTGACCTGTCCTGGATTGGCTTTTCCCTGAGTCTGCTTCATGACCTGACCAACAAAAAAGCCTAACAACTTATCCTTGCCGGCTCGGAACTGCTCTACCTGCTTCGGGTTATTGGCAATAATTTCGTCAATGATCGACTCTATCTGGCCTGTATCGGTGATCTGTTTCAACCCTTTGGCCTCAATCACCGTATCAGCATCTCCATCACCCTGCCAGATCCCTTCAAATACCTGCTTTGCCAGCTTGCCGGAGATGGTGTTATCAGCGATCCGCTTCAGCAAACCGCCAAGGTGTTCGGCACTGACAGGAGACTCACTGATATCCAGACCCGCTTTGTTCAACGCGCCTGCAAGCTCCACTGTGACCCAGTTTGCGGCTATTTTCGGACTGGCACCAGTGGCTACCACCTGCTCAAAATAGTCGGCCTGCCTGCGACTATGGGTCAACATCTTCGCGTCTGAGGTGGAGAGTTGATAGTCTGACTCGAAACGCCGCTCTTTCTGAGCTGGCAGTTCCGGCATGCGTTGCTTTGCCTGCTCCAGGCGCTGCGGTGTAATTTCCACCGGCAGTAGATCCGGATCGGGGAAATAGCGATAGTCGTTTGCCTCTTCCTTGCTACGCATAGAGCGGGTCTCGTCACGATCCGCGTCATAGAGACGGGTCTCCTGCACTATCTTCTTACCACTTTCGAGAAGATCGATCTGGCGCTCCCTTTCGAAGTTCATGGCACGCTCGAGAAAACGAAAGGAGTTGAGGTTCTTCAACTCTGTTCTGGTACCCAACGCTTCCTGGCCCATGGGCCGCATCGAAAGGTTTGCATCGACCCGGAATGAACCCTCCTGCATGTTGCCATCACAAATACCCAGATAGACCACCAGCTGATGTATCTTTCGTGCATAGGCCACTGCTTCCTTGATGGAACGCATATCAGGTTCGGAGACGATCTCAAGTAGTGGGGTGCCGGTACGGTTCAGGTCGATGCCGCTCATGCCATGAAAATCCTCATGCAGCGACTTACCCGCATCTTCCTCAAGGTGAGCACGGGTAATTCCGATTATCTTCTGTTGACCATCATCAAGATCGATGGTTAGAGATCCCTTGCCGACAATCGGCAACTCAAACTGACTGATCTGATACCCCTTCGGTAGATCTGGATAGAAATAGTTCTTACGGGCAAAGACTGAACGTGAACCGATCTCCGCATCAACAGCCAATCCAAACATTATCGCCATATCCACGGCGGCTTCGTTGAGCACCGGCAGCACACCGGGAAATCCCAGATCAATGATGCAGGCCTGGGTATTCGGTTCAGCTCCGTAGGCGATCGACGCTCCGGAAAAAATCTTCGATTTGGAGGCAAGTTGGGTATGTATTTCCAGCCCGATGACGGTTTCCCACTGCATATCTCTAACTCTATATTTACTTTGTCTGGTTTGTGTCGTCGGCCGGAGGCTCGACTAGACGCTTATGACCGCATGCATTGATGCAGCCTTTAACAGAGGATCATCCAAAAACCCTGACGCTATCATCGATAGACTAAGCCATGCCCTCAGGGATTAGACGATGCCACTCTGTCTCCTGTTGAAACCGATGTGCCACATTCAGCAACTTGGCTTCAGAAAAATAGTTACCTATAACCTGCAGTCCCACAGGCAGTCCATTTACTGGGCCTACAGGCAGAGACATACCCGGCAGACCAGCCAGATTCGCCGCAATGGTATAGATATCATTGAGGTACATGGTAACCGGATCATCGGTCTTCTCACCCAGATTGAATGCGGTTGCCGGCGTTGCCGGGCCCATAATGACATCCACTTCCTCAAAGGCCCGCTTGAAATCATCTGAGATCAGATGACGGGTTTTCTGTGCCTTCAGATAGTATGCATCATAGTAACCTGCTGAGAGCGCATAGGTTCCTATCATGATACGCCGCTTAACCTCACTACCAAAACCCTCACCCCGTGATCGTTTATAGAGATCCTCAAGATCTTTAGGCTGCTCACAACGGTAGCCGAAACGCACGCCATCGAAGCGGGAGAGGTTGGAAGAGCACTCCGCAGGAGCGACTACATAGTATGTAGGTACAGCTAAGTGGCTGTTGGGCAGAGTGATTTCAACCACCTGGGCACCCAAACTTTTATAGACTTCGATGGCCGTTGCTATTGAACTGCTCACATCTGAATCGAGACCTTCACCAAAATACTCTTTCGGCAGCCCGATCTTCAGCCCCTCAAGGGAATCATTCAGGCCAGAGGAGTAGTCAGGCACAGGTTGATCGGCACTGGTGGAGTCCTTAGGGTCGAATCCCGCCATGTTCTGCAGCAGCAACGCCACATCCTCAGCGCTGGCAGCCATCGGCCCTGCCTGATCAAGACTCGAGGCAAATGCGATCATTCCGAAACGGGAGACACGGCCGTAGGTTGGCTTGAGACCGGTAATGCCACACAGAGCTGCTGGCTGACGTATCGAACCCCCTGTATCGGTACCCGTTGCAGCTGACACCAACCTCGCCGCGACTGCAGCAGCTGAGCCACCCGATGAACCACCAGGCACCTTATTCAGATTCCAGGGATTATGCACAGGACCATAAAAGCTAGTCTCATTCGATGACCCCATGGCGAATTCATCCATATTGGCTTTGCCGAGAGTAACCACTCCGGCCTGCTTCAATCGGGTGACCACAGTAGCATCGTAGGGTGAGATAAAATTATCCAGCATCCTGGAACCACAGCTGGTTTTCACACCTTGAGTGCAAAAGATATCCTTCTGCACAATAGGAATGCCGGTCAAAGGCCCCGCCTCTCCAGACGCTATCTTCTGATCCGCAGCCGCCGCTTCAAGCAGAGCCTGTTCCGGGGTAGTGGTGATGAAGGCGTTGATATCACCATCCAAACGCTCGATGCGCTCGATATAGTGGCGGGTCAACTCTACACTGGAAAATTCACCAGCCTTTAGACCGGCACCCAGCTCTACAATTGTTTTCTTATGCATGGTTTGACTTCATTGAATATGAGTAATTGTCAGACGACTGCTACTCAATCACCTTGGGGACCAGATAGAGGCCGTTTTCAACTTGAGGTGCCACAGCCTGGTTCTCTTCGCGACGGTCTGCTTCAGTAACTTCATCCTGTCGCAGTCGTTGTGCCATATGAAGAGGGTGAGACATCGGCTCGATATCATCGGTTTCCGCTGCCTCCAACTGCTCTACCAGCTCAAGAATTTTACTCAATTCAGTGGCATAGCCTTCAACCTGCTTTTCATCCAGCGCCATTCGCGCCAAATGGGCAATCTTTTCAACATCGGAGCGATCTAGTGACATCCGGCTGATTCCTGGTTCGAAAAAGAGAGGAATCTACCATATTCTGCTCAGTGGATACATGCCGAAGACGTTGATCACTGGAGCAAATGAGAGACTTTGTTACGGATTGATTTACAAATAGTTCAGATATCAAGGCAGTGTAGTAGCAAAAATGTGACAAACATACCGCTTTCACCCTGAGAATTAGCATCTATAATACCTTAATAGATTCAGTTGGGATATTATTCCCAACAGAATATCGAATGGTCAAAAAATTTAGGGAATATTTGACCAGAATCGATAAATATCAAAGACAGTCAGCATTAACCAAGACTAGAGTCAATAAACTAGAGAATTGCCGTTTAGCAGGATAGTCAAATACCGTTATGGATGAAAACCGCAAAGTACTGACCTCCTCAATCCTGAAGCTGCTAAGGCCGCTTATCAGACTCATGCTGCGTAATGGGTTTACCTATGGTGACTTTGCCGACCTCAGTAAATGGATATTTATGGATGTTGCCTCAAACGAGTTCGGAATTCCCGGTCGTAAGCAGACCGTCTCCCGGGTTTCAGTCATTACCGGTCTGACCCGCAAAGAGGTCAGCCGTCTGCAGAAGATCGACACCCCGGATGTCAGCGCAATCGCCCACCAGTACAACCGGGCAGCCAGAGTTATCTCCGGCTGGCTTAGAGATCCGCGATTTTTAACCAAAAAAGGCCATCCGGCCCCACTAAAATTTGACCAGGGTAAAAACAATTTCAGTGATCTGGTGCGTGAGCACAGTGGCGACGTCCCACCCAGGGCCATCTACGACGAACTCCATAGAGTCGGTACCATAGCCAAAGATGAATCGGGAAAAATAACACTGCTCAGTGATGGTTATATTCCGCGCACAGGCGAAACCGGCAAGCTGCATATCCTGGGTACCGATGTAGAGCTCCTTATTGAAACAATTGACCATAATCTGCAGACTGGCTCGCAAACACCCCATTTTCAGCGCAAAGTCTCCTATAACAATCTACCAGCAGAAGTACTACCGGAATTTCGAAACCTAAGTGCTGAAAAGTCACAAGCGCTACTATTGGAGTGCGACAAATTTCTTTCCCAACACGATAGGGATATTGAACCAAACTCTGAAGGTACCGGGCGCAAACAGGCGGGCATCGGTATCTACTACTTCGAAAAGGATGTATAGCTGCATGGTTAGACCAAACAGATTTTTTACCCCAATTGTCTGCGCCATATTGATCAGTGCACTCTATAGCTGTGGTGGTGGAGGTGGTGGTTCACAGGTCGCAGACGGTGGCATAGGCGGAACCGGGGTTACTCAGGGTCGAGTCACCAGTTTTGGCTCTATTTTCGTCAACGGCGTTGAATATGAGACAGACAATGCCAGCTTCACTGTCAACAATGCAGATGGAACCCAGGATGACCTGGCAATCGGCATGGTGGTGCGTATCAGCGGCAGCAGTGATCAGACCACCGCAACAGGCGAAGCAGAGAGTGTTGAATACGACAGCTTGATCGAAGGGGTGATCGACGCCAATAACATCGCCACCAATGACACCCTGGTCATCATGAATCAAACCATCGTGGTGGATCAGGATACTGTCTATGAGAATCCCTTCGATGCCACATCGCTGGAAGCACTGCCTACCAATAGTGTGGTAGAGGTAAGCGGCTTCACCGATGGAAACGGTGATATCCTGGCAACTCGCATTGAAGTCAAATCCCTGGGGTGGGCCGGTGACGACCTGGAAGTATCTGGTGTTGTCAGCAATATATCGGGCACTCAGTTTCAGATAGGCGATCTGGTGATTGAAGCGGCTGACGCTCTACCTATCCCCCCTGAAGGCACCTTTGTAGAAGTTGAAGGTAATAGTTTTTCCGGCACTATCTTTGAGGCCGACAGCATCGAAATCGAAGGGGACGGCAGCAACCAGATTGCTGATGATGGGGATGAGGTCGAAATCGAGGGAAGAATCACATCTGCGCTGAACAGCCAGGATCAGTTTGCACTGAACGGCCAGCTTGTCGATGCCTCAGCCACCAATTTCAGTGGTCAGACCAGCATGCTCACAGTTGGCCGGTTGGCCAAAGTGGAAGGTGTCATGGACGGATCCATACTCCTTGCTGAAGAGATCGAACTCAAGGTGGAAGCATCGGAAAGAGGCGAATTGGCCGGCATCCTGGGCGCTGATAACGTTGATACTGCTGCGGGAACGATCAATCTGCTTGGCCAGACCATCCAGATCAACAACTCCACCATCATGAAAAGTGATCTGGAAGGTGAGTCCACCTTTACCCTGACTCAACTCGAAGCGACAGACTACCTGGAAGCCAAAATCTATAGCGATAACGGTGTTTTGATCGCCACAAAACTTGAGCGTGATGACCCACCACGCAACCACACCGCCGAAGTCGAGGGAACCCCAACCCTCATTGATGACAATACGATCAGCGTTTTTGGGGTTGTCGTGGATCTATCCGGCGTTAATTATCAATTCTCGTCCAGTTTGGTTGAGATTGATGGCGACTATATCGATGGTGTATTTGTCGCCAGCTCGATTGAAAGCGAAGATGACCAGGATAGCGATCATCATGATCATGATTGAGATTTAATCGATAACAGCCAACCAGACCTAGCGATACCGGGCCTGGTTGGCACTATTAAGCTGACACCTTTATAGCCATCTTCAGGGCTCCAACCATTCCCAGCCAGTTGAGCATGGATTTTCACAAATTACTGCAATCACCACTCGCGCAGAAGCCACAGTTTCAAGCATAAAATCTTTTTTATCCTCAAAAAGCGTGAATTCTGCGTTAATCCCCATCCCCATTCTTGCTCAACTCCTGTACCATTGATAGATTAGCCGTCTTTTGGTTTATCCAGGATCTTTCGGACAGATGTAGTTGCAATCCCGCTACCCTCCAGAGCCCCGATAAACCCATATATCAACCACTGACACGAGAAGATAAAAGATCCATGCTGTTCAGACGCATCCGTGGCTTATTTTCCAATGATCTTTCCATCGATCTGGGTACCGCCAACACACTAATTTACGCCCGCGGTCAGGGCATTGTGTTAAACGAACCATCCGTGGTCGCTATCCGCCAGGACAGAGGTCCGGGTGGCGCCAAATCGGTAGTTGCCGTCGGTGAGGACGCCAAAAAAATGCTTGGCCGAACCCCTGCAAACATTACCGCAATCCGACCGATGAAAGAGGGCGTCATTGCCGATTTCACAGTCACTGAAAAGATGCTGCAATATTTCATCCACAAGGTTCATGAGACAAGAATCATTCGCCCCAGCCCGCGGGTACTTGTCTGTGTGCCCTGTGGCTCCACCCAGGTTGAGCGACGCGCAATAAAAGAATCAGCCGCTGGTGCAGGAGCGCGTGAGGTCTACCTGATCGAAGAGCCGATGTCTGCCGCGATTGGTGCAGGTCTGCCGGTTGATGAGGCCCGTGGATCGATGGTACTGGATATCGGTGGTGGCACATCAGAAGTCGCAATTATCTCGTTGAACGGTATCGTCTACGCCAATTCAGTCAGAGTCGGCGGCGATCGCTTTGACGAAGCAATCGTCAACTATGTCCGTCGTAACTACGGCACCCTGATCGGTGAGGCCACTGCTGAACGCATCAAACATGAGATCGGCTCCGCCTATCCAGGCAATGAAGTGAAGGAGATCGATGTCAAAGGCCGCAATCTTGCAGAAGGCATTCCCCGGAGCTTCACCCTCAACAGTAATGAGATCCTGGAAGCACTTCAGGAACCACTTTCTGGCATTGTTGGCGCAGTAAAAACGGCGCTGGAACAGACGCCTCCGGAACTTGGGGCAGATGTTGCCGAGCGGGGTATTGTACTTACCGGTGGCGGTGCTTTACTGAAAGATATCGACCGCTTACTGCAGGAGGAGACCGGCCTGCCTGTGATCGTGGCAGAAGACCCTCTGACCTGTGTCGCCCGTGGTGGCGGTCGGGCATTGGAGTTGATAGACGAGCGAGGTGGTGAGTTCTTCATGGTTGACTAAAGGGTTTCTCAGCTGCGAATTCTCTCCCCGGAGTGAGCGCATGCACTTAGGCAGCCCACACTATATGGAGCTATTCAGCCATTAAACTTATCTTTACACAGGGGCCATCCATCACTACCCGACTGGTGGTGGCTGCGCTCCTCTCCACTTCATTGATGGTTCTGGATCATCGGTATAACCACCTGGAATCACTACGATCAGCCCTGTCCGTACTACTCTATCCAATCCAATACCTTGCCAGTCTGCCTCTATTGCTGAGTGAATCGGCCAGTGAAGCCATCGTCAGTCGCTCACAGCTGGAGGAGCAGAGGGATAACCTGCATCAGGAAAACCTTCAATTACGCGCCAGGCTACAAAAGTTTGAGGCTCTTGAAGCTGAAAACATGCGCTTAAGAGGCCTGCTCGACTCCTCCTTCAAGGTTGGCGACCGGGTACTGATTGCTGAACTGATCGCTGTCGAACAGGACCCTTTCCGTCAACAGGTGTTGATCAATAAAGGCAAAAGCTCTGGTCTGTTTGAAGGACAGCCTGTTCTGGATGCCAATGCAGTCGTTGGTCAGGTAACCCATATCAATCCATTTAACGCCAGTGTTTTATTGATCACCGATGCAGCGCACGCCTTACCTGTTCAGGTCAATCGAAACGGTCTCCGCACCATTGCGCTCGGTACAGGCTTGATCAACAGACTGGAACTACCCCACCTACCCAATAATGCCGATATCCAGGTAGGTGATCTGCTGATCACCTCAGGTCTGGGGGGAGGATTCCCCCCCGGTTACCCCGTAGCGGAAGTGATAGAGGTACGACGAGAACCCGGACAGCCTTTCGCATCAGTGATAGCCCAGACCACGGCCCATCTGGACAGGATACGTGAAGTACTGTTGGTCTGGACCCTCGATCCCAGTGTCTCTATTGCTGAATCCAGGGTAGTTACACCGCCCTCCAATGAGGCTGAAGATACGACTTCTGAAGCCGAGGAGGCTGAATGATCGGTCAATCTCCAAGTCGTAACTCCGTTATCTATACAACCCTGCTTGCTGGATTCATTCTCACCATCATGCCACTTCCCGAATGGGCGAACGCCTACCGTCCGCAATGGGTTGCTCTGATACTGATCTATTGGTGCATGCAACGTCCTGAACGTATCGGAGTAGGTGTGGGATTTACCACCGGCTTTTTGCTGGATGTACTCACTGGCACCCTGCTGGGTCAACACGCTTTAGGTTTTTCTGTCATCGCCTATATCATGTTAAGACTGCATCTACGGGTAAGGGTCATGCCATTGCGGCAACAGGTATTCACCATTTTCATACTGTTACTGGTTGAACGACTGCTCGCACTTTGGTCTACCGGAGCTGCCAACTATCCAACCCCCTCACTCTGGTACTGGGTTACACCGCTAATCAGTACTTTGCTCTGGCCCTGGGTCTATATTCTATTGCGGGATATCAGCCACCGCTTTAATGTCAGTTAACCTATGCCTCAATCCTCAATCAAGGACTATCTGCACGAGAGCCAGCTCTTCCTGGGACGGGCAATCGTCTCCAGCATCCTGGTTATCATCGCCCTGGGGGTACTGGTTGGCAGACTTTTTTTTCTCCAGGTAGAGAATCACGAACACTTCACCACCCTATCACAGGATAATCGGGTAAAACTTGAGCCTCTGCCTCCAACCCGAGGTTTGATCTTCGATCGTAATGGCACCATCCTGGCGCAAAACCTGCCTGCCTATAGCCTGGAGATCGTCCCGGAAAAGACCAAGGATTTACAGACAACAATCGACCGTCTGAGTGAAATCATCACCATCAGTGAGGATGATATCCAGCGTTTTCACCGCTTACGCAAACAGCGCCGACGTTTCGACAGCATTCCCATCCGAGTGCGTCTGCAGGAAGAGGAGGTTGCACGGATCGCTATCCATCGCCACAGATTTCCCGGTGTGGATGTCAAAGCCACCCTGCTTCGAGACTATCCACAAGGGGTTCAGACAGCCCATTTGTTGGGATACGTTGGCCGGATCAATGAAAAAGAGCTGCTGCAGATCGACACCTCCAACTACAGTGGCACAGACTTCATCGGCAAGAACGGCGTCGAAAAGAGCTATGAAAGCATGCTGCATGGCCAGGTAGGCCTGCAACAGGTGGAGGTCAACGCCAAGGGACGGGTGCTTCGGGTACTTGAAAATCAACCCCCTCAGCCTGGCGACAACCTGCAGCTATTTCTGGATATGGAGCTGCAATCCACCGCCCTGGAGGCTCTGGGAGAGTACAACGGCGCTGTGGTGGCGATGGATATTGAAACCGGGGGGGTTCTGACCCTGGTGAGTAAGCCGGGTTACAACCCAAACCTTTTTGTTGATGGCATCAGCAGCAAAGCTTACAGAGCACTGGAATCATCCCTGGATAACCCGCTGTTTAATCGCGCCATAAGAGGGCAGTATCCTCCCGGCTCCACAGTTAAGCCATTTATTGGCCTGGCTGGTCTGGAGTACGACGTGGTTGGCTTTCACCAGGAGACCTACTGCCCTGGTTACTACCAATTACCCGGCAAGGAGCACAAATACCGAGACTGGAAAAAGTGGGGCCATGGAAAAGTCGATATGCATCAGGCAATCGTGCAGTCCTGCGATGTCTACTACTATGAGCTTGCCAGAACACTGGGGATCGACCGGTTGCACGAATTTCTCACTGGATTCGGTTTCGGAATCCCTTCTAAAGTTGACCTGGATGGTGAGTTGTCAGGATTGATGCCAAGTCGTGATTGGAAACAGAGTAAACGTCGCGAACCCTGGTATCCCGGAGAGACATTGATCGTCGGTATCGGTCAAGGCTACTTTCTGGCCACCCCACTCCAATTGGCGTCCGCAACCGCGACCCTTGCTAACCGGGGACATCGAATTCGACCAAGGGTGGTTGCAACCATTGAAAGTCCGGATAAGGTTAAAAGGGAGAGCCCGAAGATTGAAGATGTTTTACATCAGCTCGATCCGGAGCATTGGAACCAGGTGATCAGTGCCATGACCGACGTGGTCGAGGGTCAACGGGGTACAGCGAGATCCATCAGAAGCAACGAATATCGTATAGCCGGTAAAACAGGTACTGCGCAAGTATTCAGCGTCAAACAGGATGAGGAGTATGATGAGGAGAATACCGCTAAACGAAAGCGGGATCATGCACTGTTTATCGCCTTCGCACCTGTTGAATCACCTAAAATAGCAATCGCTGTGGTGGTGGAAAATGGCGGCCATGGGGGATCGGTAGCAGCGCCGATTGCGCGTAAAGTTATGGACAGTTATCTGCTGAAAAATCAACAGGATCAATAGTGGCTAAGCCGCACATTACATTCCACGACTCGCAACCAGCCAAGGCCTATGGTCTTCTGGCCTGGCTGCATATCGACTTACCCTTGCTACTGTCGTTGTTGATGCTGGTCGGTGTCGGACTGACAATTCTGTTCAGTGCCGGAGATGAGGAGATGATCCTGCTGCAGAAACAGTTGGTTCGCCTGGGTTTCGGATTCACTGTTATGGTCATACTTGCTCAAATCCACCCTGATAATTTCCGCCGATGGTCCCCTTGGCTGTATGGCCTGGGCATTCTATTTCTGATTTCGGTCATTCTGTTCGGCGAACTCGGTAAAGGGGCGCAGCGCTGGCTCGACCTCGGTTTTGTTCGTTTCCAGCCCTCTGAGATGTTCAAACTCACACTGCCAATGGTGATTGCCTGGTATCTGGCAGAAAAACGGCTTCCCCCAAGCCCATCAAGATTGATTACAGCAGCCTTGTTCACCATTATCCCGGTGCTGCTCATCGCAAAACAGCCAGATCTTGGCACTGCCCTATTGGTAGGATCAGGTGGCGCGTTTGCCCTTTTTCTGGCGGGCATCAGTTGGCGCCTGATTTTTATCGCCGGCGCACTCATGGCGGCCATGGGTCCCCTTGCCTGGTACCTGATGCACGACTACCAACGGCAACGTGTACTTACTTTTCTCAACCCGGAGAGTGACCCCCTTGGTACGGGCTATCACATTATCCAGTCCAAAATAGCCATCGGATCAGGAGGGATCAGCGGTAAAGGCTGGCTGAACGGTACTCAATCCCACCTGGAATTCCTCCCAGAAAGACATACTGATTTCATTTTTGCAGTTATCTCGGAGGAGTTCGGATTAGTCGGAATCATCGCCCTGCTGATCCTCTATCTATTTATCATCCTAAGAGGGCTATATATCGCCTCCCAGGCCCAGGATACCTTCGGTCGCATTCTCGCAGGCGCATTATCACTGATATTTTTTGTCTATCTTTTTGTGAATGCGGGAATGGTTACCGGTTTACTACCTGTTGTGGGTGTACCCTTACCCTTGATCAGTTACGGCGGCACATCCCTGGTGACCATTTTGGCAAGCTTCGGTATGCTGATGTCCATACAAACACACAAAAAATTGCTACCAACATAGATATGAAGCAAATAACGACACAACTTATACTTGTTTTTCTCCTTAGCCTGAGCAACCTGGCCTGCGCCCATACGCCTCAGATGAGAGCTGAATATAAGGCTTTCGCTACGGAGATGGCTGACAAACATGGATTCAAGGCTGAAGAGGTTGAAAAGCTACTCATCGGCACCCGATACAGAGACGATATTATCGCTGCCATCACACGACCGGCTGAATCCAAAGCCTGGCACCAGTATCGACCGATTTTCATCAAGCCAGACCGTGTGGCTGGTGGTTTAAAATTCTGGAAGGAGAACGAATCGCTGCTGGAAAAAGCCAATCAAACATTTGGGGTTCCAGCAGAGATCATCGTCGCTATTATTGGGGTTGAGACCCGTTATGGGCGCCATACGGGCAAGTACCGGGTTGTCGACGCCCTCACAACCCTCGCTTTCGGTTATCCAAAACGCGCCAAGTTCTTCCGCCGGGAGCTTGAAGAGTTTCTGTTACTCAGCCGTGAAGAGCAGGTCGATCCGGCTGGCGCATTAGGATCTTATGCAGGCGCCATGGGTAAACCTCAATTTATTTCAAGCAGTTACCGTCAGTATGCCGTGGATGGCGATGGCGATAACAAGCGAGACCTATGGCACAATAATGCCGACATCATTGCCAGTGTCGCGAACTATTTCAAGGTACATGGCTGGAAGAAGGGTCAACCGATCACTCGACAAGTCCATGGGTCCGATGCTCTACAACGCTATGTGGATGCGGGTATGAAACCGAGCATACAGGTTGCAGAGTTGCTTGCTGAAGGGGTCAAACCCCTCAACCAGGAACCACTCGACCCGGAAGCGTTGACCAGTCTGATCAAACTTGATGCCGGGAGTCAGCAGGAGTATTGGCTGGGTCTTCACAACTTCTACGTGATCACCCGTTACAATCACAGCAATCTCTACGCCATGGCTGCCTACCAGCTGAGCCAGGAGATCCTTGCTGCCAAGCGAGCAGCAGAAAAGGCTTCGTCCTCTAACCAATAGAGCTTATGGTGATGTTGTACTGTGTCGGGTGTAGGGAATTTCATCGGCTTTCATCAAACCAGTATTTTACGAGGTATGCTTTGCAGGACCGTAAGATTCGCCCGTGGATATAATCGATGAAAACCAGTAGGTTTAATCTCATAGTATGCCTCTCTC
This sequence comes from Candidatus Thiodiazotropha sp. AKIB8, assembly GCF_058244675.1. NCBI lineage: Bacteria > Pseudomonadati > Pseudomonadota > Gammaproteobacteria > Chromatiales > Sedimenticolaceae > Candidatus Thiodiazotropha > Candidatus Thiodiazotropha sp. AKIB8. The sequence goes on from NZ_JBSYOO010000040.1 coordinate 40,603, forward strand.
TGTTGATCCTTGCAGGTTGCAGCAGTAGGCCCGGCATTCACTCAGATGGTGTCAGTCCTCACCATCCGCCACCTTCGGATATAGCGACTATTCCTGATGCTGTACCCAAGGACGAACCTAAAAGCAGATATGGCAATCCAGCCAGTTATGAGGTCTTTGGCAAACGCTACTACACCCTTTCCGAGAGTCAGGGTTACAGTGCCCGTGGCATAGCCTCCTGGTATGGCAGTAAATTTCATGGACGACGTACCAGCAGTGGTGAACCCTATGATATGTATGCCATGACCGCTGCCCACAAGACACTCCCTCTGCCCAGCTATGCACGTGTCACCAATCTCAAGAACAATCGCAGCGTGGTGGTTAAGGTTAATGACCGCGGCCCCTTCCACGACAATCGCCTGATCGATCTCTCCTACTCTGCCGCATGGAAACTGGGCATCACTGGTGAAGGAACCGGCCTGGTCGAAGTCACAACAGTAGAGGCAGGCCAGCCAGAGCCTAAGCCACGCCGAATTGCCGCCCCTGTCAGCAAAAGGAGAGGCGCACTACCTGAACTGTTTCTGCAGGTTGGTGCATTCGGTGATTCAAATAATGCTAACCGACTTAAAACCAGGTTAGAGGAACAATTGAAGACCAGTGTACTCATACACGGCAATGATTCCCCCAACAACAGAGTCTACCGAGTACAGGTAGGACCTATTGCGAGTGTCGAAATGGCTGATCATCTCAGTCAGCGACTGAGTCAGCTCGGTATTGAGAATCCCCATGTGGTGATTCGCTAGTGTAGTGCGTCATATAAACCATGTATTTAGAAAGCCGCTCAAGCCGTGAGTGCAAGGCGCAGCCCGCAGGTAATGGTTGTTCCCTTACCAAGGGGTGCAACGCCGCAATCGCGGCTTGAGTGGCTTCCCGCAGGGCGAGGCAGGTGAT
>NZ_JBSYOO010000043.1:0-5377 GCF_058244675.1 Candidatus Thiodiazotropha sp. AKIB8
ATCACCTGCCTCGCCCTGCGGGAAGCCACTCAAGCCGCGATTGCGGCGTTGCACCCCTTGGTAAGGGAACAACCATTACCTGCGGGCTGCGCCTTGCACTCACGGCTTGAGCGGCTTTCTAAATACAGGGTTTATATGACGCACCACACTAGCTGTGGCCAATAATCGTGTTAATCCTGCACCGATCTCTCGTAGGGTGCGGCCCTGCCGCACCATTCTTGGTTCGAACCAGCAGCTTATCTCAAAAAAGAGATAATCCTAAAAAATCAGTTGACCGCTCCATCCTAATAGCAGATTACTGATTTTAAAGAAAATAGCTTCGATACTCATGGTCACCTGCTGTGTAACTGATCTTTTCAGGAAAATCTACTCAGGATCAAACCGATAGCCAAAGGCTTCAATATCACGCTTGAAATGGGTTGCCACCAGTTCAGCCAGATCATCCGTGTAGTAGCTGCGAAAATCCTTGGAACGATTGGTGGCCTTGCGTTTGTGGGGCAGTGAGATGCCATCGACTTTGATCTGTCGGGTTATCTCTTTGAAGTCTTCTGCCAGATTCTCATAGTGCCCGATAAAGTCCACCAGGATATTGCCCTGTAGATCGATCAGATAGTCGAGCTGGGATTGAATCGAGGTGTCGACATGGTATTGATAGGCCCGTTGCGGATCGAGCTTCCAGCGAATGAAGTGGTCGAAGTCCTCGATATGCTCAAGCAAGTGGGGGCGTTCGCGCCGGATATGGTGGTATGAGCTGACCTGTAGATCCCAGGGGTTGCGCACAATGGCAAATTTATAGAGATCGTTGAAAAAGCTTTCAGGCAAGAGTTCCTTGGCGGCAACGATGCGTGAATGCCGGGGAAACTTGGTGCCAATGCGATGCCCGCTCATGTGGCTGAAGCGGGAGCAGAGAAACATCGGATAGTACCAGGGGTCCCGCCACCGCAAGGGCTGCAGGGCTGACCTGACACTGGTGCCGCCGGTCTTGGCGATATGGACGAATAGAAAGTTGTACTTGATGGAAAGCAGCATGGCGTTAACTGATGAGTTTCAAATAGTTTGTGGCGCTGACATCTGCATGGTACATCTTTACAGCCTCTTGTAGCAGCTTCGGGTCAGGGTTCTGTTCGAGCACCGAGATCATCGCCTCGGCAAGCGCCTGGTGATCCCCGACAGGAACCAGTGGCGCAATACGCCCCTCATCCAGGATCTCGTTCGGACCGCTGGGACAATTGGTAGAGACTACCGGCACACCCAGTGCCATCGCTTCCGTCAGCACATTCGGAGAGCCTTCCCAGCGGGATGAGAGCACGAAAAGATCAGCGTGCCGCATATAGACATAGGGGTTTGAGGTGAATCCGGGCAGGGCCAGGTCCGCTGCAACCCCCAGTGATTGAGCCTGATCCAACAGCGCCTCTTTTTGTCGTCCATCTCCGAGGATAATTAACCTGCAGGGCCGATTTGCACGCACCTTGGCAAAGGCCTGGAGTAGCGTCTTGAAGTCCTTTTGCTGGGTCAGGCGTCCAGCACCTAGGATAACTGGAATCTCCTTATCACTCAGCCAGGGGTGGGGTATTGGGGCTTCTGCCGATTTATTAAGTTGTGCTGTGATCACCGGATTGCGTACTACCGTAACCTTTTCCGCTTCGACACCGGAGACTGCCAGGGTGTCCTGTCTGACCCCTTCAGATACCGCAATAATCTTGTCGATGTGTGGATAGAGCAGGCGTATCGGCAGTCGTCGTAATCTCATACGCCAGGCTGATTTGTGGGCCAGGGCTGCGGTTAGATTGGTACCCAGGCGCATCAATAGGCGGGTTTTGCCGGCGCCAGCCAGGGCTCTTGCCAATACTGCCATGCGTCCAGCGCGATCTTTGGCCGCCAGCAGACAGGGTGGATTAACCTCCCGTAAATAACGTCTGAGTGGCCACAGGCTGGTTGCGGTATGTCGGCTGCCCAGGTCTATTCGTCTGATCTGGGGATGGAGTGTGTCCAGATGTTTGCTGTGGGTTTTAATCAACAACAGGTCTACGCGCTTACCCTGCTCAGCGATGGCATTCACCAGGTTTAAAACCATGCGTTCCACACCCCCCTCCCCAGAGAGAGAGACAACTACAGCCAGGTCTGGTTGAAGCGATTCAGGTTGCTTCATTTCTTGCTGGGCAGGGCGTCGTAGTGAGGTAATTTATGTGGCTCCTCGAACCAATCAGCTGCGGAGCTGGTAAAGATGTTCTGTGAAGGTCTGATCCCAGGATCTTTATCCAGGGTGCCCGCTGGAACAATTACCGCCTTGCCACTTTGCGACTGCCAGGGTAGAGAAGAGCCGCATCTCTTACAAAATCCGGTGGCAAAGTGTTTTGCTTCAGCCAATTCATATCGACCTACCTGATCCTCACCTTTCAACCAGCGAAACTGTTTCGGTGAGACAAGAAGGTTGGCAGCAAAGGCGCTGCCGGTAAATTTTCGGCAGCGTGAACAGTGACAATACTGGAAGATTCCAAGATGGCCGGTGATTTCGTAGTGCACCTCTCCGCAGAGACAGCTTCCAGTGGCAATGGGTTGCTCTTGCTTCATCGGTTAAGCCTCATTTGATTGATCTACTCGTCTGTTTACAGGGGCAGATTGATGTCTGAATGTCATCAGGGGAAAGGCGTATGCGATACCGGCAATTATCAACCAGTAAAAACGCCAGTTCCAGTGGAGATGCCGGAAGTCGGTAAGACTATAGACCGCGATGAGAACAAAGTTGCTGAAGAGAAAAGCCAGAAAGTAGATCGAGATACGTTTTTTCTGGTATGCCTCCATGATCTTGGAGACCATCAGGCCGCAGATCAGGGCAATCAGCATGATACCCACCAGCCCCAGTTGAAATACCACTTCCAGATAGGCGTTGTGCAGATGGTCGAAGCCGACATCCCGGTGATCTCGTAGCGCAGGATTTTTTTCGGCCTCCACCAATGCGTGTGTGGTGCCGGGTCCCCAACCGGTAAATGGGCGCTCCAACCACTTGTTCAAGCCGAACTCCCACAGATGCAGGCGATAGGTTGTCGAGGTTAGCGGTGCCTGGTTGAGACCTTCACTAATCACCACCCCAAGCTCCTGCTGTTCGCTGGAGACTCGCTGCAGGATAGTGTTCCAGTTGAGAGCCAGAATCAGGGCCAGTATCACTCCCATGGTGGTAAGGGGGATCAGCAGTGAGACCTTCGGCTGTCGTTTGCTTTGGCGGGTGAATTTGAGAGTTAGAAAAATGGTTGGGATGGCGAAAAATATAGCCAGCCAGACGCCACGGGATTGACTGATAATCAAGCCCTGGGTGAAAAAGAGAATGGCCAGGATGATCACAATGACAGCACCGTATCGCTGTGTGTTGCTCAGCTGAAGGTGAGGATTAAGACGGTAGACTGCCAACACGATTAATCCAAGGATCGCAGCTGCACAATCGAAACCGAAAATAATTGGTTTACCGAAATGGAGACCGGAACGGATTCCCTGGCTGACTTGGGAGATAAGATCTCCATCAATTGCACTGAAGATACCCAGGCTGAATCCTCCAATCATCAATGCCAGGGTGGTAGGAATCCGCTTTGGTGACTGACTGAGCCACCAGGCGGGAATAAAAAAGAGAAACAGCAGTGACCAGTCCCTCGCCTGATTGATCTGGGTTTTGTGGTCAGCCTCGATTTGGCTGGTGGCATCCATGCTGCGCAGGATGATGTAGCCAATGATCAGCAGGCAGCACCAGATCAGCATCTGTTTTGGCAATCGCCGCCAGGCATCGGATGAAATTATCAGGCCAATCAACATCAAGCCAAGGCCAAGATTAGCACCGGCAATACTCAGCAAACTGAAAAACGCGAAAACATAGAGTCCGATAACGCCGATCCAGTCGCTGGTTTTTTGCAACCTTGATTCAGGAGTTCGTAGCGGTGCGAAATAGTTAGCTAAGGTTTGTGGCATATCGATATCTATCTATCTTTATTATCACTTGAGACCGATGGCATGGACTATGTTGGCCGCCCGGTTTGGCCAGCTATAGGCATTGGCATCTTCGCGGGCCTGTAGCGCAATGCGTTGTGCCAGTTCGGGATTATCTCTCAATTCACCTACAGCACGCACCCATGATTGTGGATCTTTGGGATCAGCCAGCAATGCATTGCGGCCCGGCTGAAGAATCTCTCGCAGTGGCGGAATGTCACTGGCGATGATCGGCCTGCCAGCTGCCATGGCTTCAAACAGCTTCATCGGACTGATGCCATCAGCATGGCTCAGATCAGCCTGGTAGGGGAGTACAACCAGCTCGCTATTTTCATAGAGTGCAGCAACTTCCCGGTGCGGCACGCTGGGCCGATATTGGATTGCAGGATGGTCTGGTACCGGATCGTCACAGTCACCTACCAGCAGCACCTTACCCTGGTCGGCATAGGCAATCTCGGAGAGAATATCGAGACCGCGATCCCGACTGATACGCCCCAGATAGACGATCCTGGGATGGTTGAGTGCTGCCTTATCGAGCGGCGCTACTTTCTGGAAGGTTTCCAGTTCAACCCCGGAGGGACTGACATGGATGCGGGCTTCATCGGCTCCTGCCTCGATCAACGCCTTTGCGGCACTCTGACTGATTGGAATCAGATGCCCGATCACCCCTTGGCGATGATAGTCGACCACCTGCTTCAGCTGGCCTTTTTGAATCATCGGTTGCAGGGTGTGAACCTCGAAGTGGTGGACTATTCCCTGTGATGCCAGCCCCAGGCTCAGCTCCGGAGAGCGAACATAGACTGCCTTGGCCCGACCTAGCATGCGCTTATGAAAGCGAGCAAAGGCCGAGGTGGGCCAGCGACGATGGAGCAACTGAGAGGCGCGGATATCGGTCGGGGTTTCAATCCCCATCTCATCCAGACGTTGTGCTGGTGTGACCGGACGATGCCATGGGGGAAGATAGAGACGGCTCTTGATGCCAAGACCGGTCAACGCCGCCACAGTATGCAGAGTCTGGATCAGATTGGCACGATTCCGATGCAGCCGACTACGGCCCAGATAGATCAGATCGGGTAGATCACTGTTCAGCATTGAACAAGACTTGGAGTTACTACTGAAACTATCAAACCTGTGGGGCGGCTTGCCGTACCATGCTGAGCGTCGGATGAGAGAAGTGGCCTATTTGCGTTCATTCGCTTTATTTGTGCACTGTTATATTAGCGTCCGCCTCTAAGGAGGGAGTTGCATAAGTTGTAGGGTACGGCCTGAATGGCACTTACTTAAGCTGTTTTGGTGGGGCAGGGCCCCACCCTACCGTTCAATTCAGGGCGTAGGGTGGGGCCCTGCCCCACCAAAACAGCTTAAGTAAGTGCCATTCAGGCCGTACCCTACAACTTATGCAACT